>JAFECY010000251.1 GCA_018241865.1 Pseudomonadota bacterium
ATAGTGAATGGTGCGTTGTGCACGCGGTGGGAAGCATTAAAATAGACGCATGGCAACTAAGCATGAAAACGGCACAGTACTGGAACGGGAAAAGCAGCAGCTGAAGCCGCCTTCCATGTATCAGGTGCTATTGCTGAATGATGATTACACCCCGATGGAGTTTGTGGTGGCGATTTTGCAGGAGTACTTCAGCAAAGACCGGGAAGCCGCCACGCAGATTATGCTCAAGGTGCATCGCGACGGTAAAGGCATGTGCGGGATTTACCCCAAAGATATTGCGTCAACGAAGGTCGAATTGGTCTTAACCCACGCTCGAAAGGCAGGACATCCCCTGCAATGCGTGATGGAGGAAGCATGATTGCTCAGGAACTGGAAGTCAGTCTGCATATGGCTTTTGTCGAGGCACGGCAGGCGCGGCATGAATTCATCACGGTCGAGCACCTGCTGCTCGCACTTCTGGACAATCCGTCCGCAGCCGAGGTGCTGCGTGCTTGCGCCGTCAACATCGACGACCTGCGCAAGACACTGACCAACTTCATTACCGATAACACGCCTACCGTGCCCGGCACCAGCGAGGTCGATACGCAGCCGACGCTCGGCTTTCAGCGCGTGATCCAGCGCGCCATCATGCATGTGCAGTCGGCTTCCAACGGCAAGAAAGAAGTGACCGGCGCGAATGTGTTGGTGGCGATCTTCGGCGAGAAAGATTCGCATGCGGTGTATTACCTGCACCAGCAGGGCGTGACGCGCTTGGATGTGGTGAATTTCATTTCGCACGGCGTGCGCAAGGATCAGCAGGGCGATACGCAAAAATCGTCGGAGGGCGCGGAAGAAGTGCAGGCGGAAGGGCAGGCCAAGGAAAGCCCGCTGGAACAGTTCACCCAGAACTTGAACAAGGCCGCTGCCGAAGGCAAGATCGATCCGCTGATTGGCCGCGAGTCCGAGGTCGAGCGCGTGATCCAGACCTTGTGCCGCCGCCGCAAGAACAACCCATTGTTGGTTGGCGAGGCGGGTGTCGGCAAGACCGCCATCGCCGAAGGCCTAGCGTGGCGCGTGACGCAGAACGACGTGCCGGAAGTGCTGCAGAACGCCGTCGTTTATGCGCTCGACATGGGCGCGTTGCTGGCCGGCACCAAGTATCGCGGCGATTTCGAGCAGCGCCTGAAATCGGTGCTGAAGCAGTTGAAGGAAAATCCAAACGCCATCTTATTCATCGACGAAATTCACACCATCATCGGCGCCGGTGCGGCGTCTGGCGGCACGCTGGATGCGTCTAATTTGTTGAAGCCGGCGTTGTCGAGCGGGCAGCTTAAGTGCATCGGTGCGACCACATTCACTGAGTATCGCGGCGTGTTCGAGAAGGATCATGCTCTATCGCGGCGCTTCCAGAAGATCGATGTCAACGAGCCGACCGTGGAGCAGACGGTGCAAATCCTGCGTGGCCTGAAGTCGCGCTTCGAGGAACACCACGGCATCAAGTATTCCGCTTCGGCGCTGACGTCGGCGGCCGAGCTGGCGGCGCGTTTCATCAACGACCGCCATCTGCCCGACAAGGCGATCGACGTGATTGATGAAGCCGGTGCGGCGCAACGCATCCTGCCGAAATCGAAGCAGAAGAAGACTATCGGCAAGGCCGAGATCGAAGACACCATTTCCAAGATCGCGCGCATTCCGCCGCAATCGGTTAATCAGGATGATCGCACTAAGTTGCAGACCATCGACCGCGATTTGAAGAATGTCGTGTTCGGCCAGGACCCGGCGATCGAGGCGCTGGCCTCGGCGATCAAGATGGCGCGCGCCGGCCTGGGCAAGACCGACAAGCCGATCGGCTCCTTTCTGTTCTCCGGCCCGACCGGCGTCGGCAAGACCGAGGTTGCCAAACAACTGGCTTTCATCCTCGGCATTGAGTTGATCCGTTTCGACATGTCGGAATACATGGAGCGTCATGCCGTGTCGCGTTTGATCGGTGCGCCGCCGGGTTATGTCGGATTCGACCAAGGCGGTCTGTTGACCGAAGCGATCACCAAGAAGCCGCATGCGGTGCTGTTGCTCGACGAGATCGAGAAGGCACACCCGGATATTTTTAACATCCTGCTGCAGGTGATGGATCATGGCACGCTGACCGACAATAACGGCCGCAAGGCGGATTTTCGCAACGTCATCATCGTCATGACCACCAACGCCGGCGCGGAAGCTCTGCAGAAGCGCACCATCGGCTTTACCGACAAGAAAGAAGCCGGCGATGAAATGGCTGACATCAAACGCATGTTCACGCCGGAGTTTCGCAACCGGCTGGATGCGACCATCAGCTTCAAGGCGCTCGACGAGGACATCATCCTGCGTGTGGTGGATAAATTCTTGATGCAATTGGAAGAGCAATTGCACGAGAAGAAGGTCGAGGCGATCTTTACCGACAGCCTGCGCAAGTTCTTGGCGAAGAAAGGTTTCGATCCGCTGATGGGTGCGCGACCGATGTCGCGGCTGATACAGGACATGATTCGTAAAGCACTGGCCGACGAGTTGCTGTTCGGTCGTCTGGTGTCAGGCGGTCGTGTCACGGTCGATCTCGACGAGGAAGAGAAAATCAAGCTCGAATTCGTCGAGGGCGATGTCAGTCCACCGGCAGCCTCGCAGGAGACGGTCGAAGTCGAATAAGCTGCAAGCAACGACAACATAAGCCAAAGAAAAAACCCGGATTCATAGCGAATCCGGGTTTTTTTATTGAGTGCTTTATTGGACGCTTAGTGCTTCACGGCAGCAGCGGTTGGCCGCTCGTCTGTTTCGCTTGGATTTCTACGACGGTTTTTTCCAATGCCGGCAGGCGGGAACTTGTGCTCGGGTGGATAGCGGTATAGCCGTTTAGCACGCTGGCCGGATACTGGCTGGCGAGTCGCTGCCAGAAGCGCGGCGCTTGCTCGATGTTATAACCGGCGCGCGCGGCTAGGTACAGCGATAGCCGGTCGGCATCGACGTCGAGCTGACGCGGATAAGCTTTGACCCCAGCCATGCCGTTCATGGTGTCGAGTTCCGGGCGCAGGCGAATCAGATTGTCGATGATGCCATCCATGGTGGCGACCATGCGCTGCTTTGCCGGATGGGCGAGGATGCTGTGCGCCATTTCCTTAGCCATCGCATAGGCGAGCTCGTCGTCGGACTGGGTGAAATTCACCAAGCCGCGCGTAATCAGGATGCGGCGGCTGTCGGTATAAGCGTTGACGTGATCGGCATTGCCAAGCTCGAAGCTGAAGGCACAGGACATCGTCAGCGGGATGGCGATATCCAACGGTGCGTTGTTACGTTGTAGCGTCAATTTGATGGTCGATTGCTTGCGCACCAGCGGAGCCAGCATCGCGGCGGCGGGTTTTTCCGCATTTTCACCTGTCGGTGCCGGTTTGCCTTCGATCGCTAGCAGCAGATCGCCGCGCTGCACGCCCACCCGCGCCGCGCCGCTGCCGGCGAGCACGTTGGTGACTTGCAGGCGTTCGCCGTAACCGAACGTGGCTTGCACCGTATCGGCCAGTTCGCCGGTGTAAGAATATTTGTTCTTGGCAGCGAAGCCGAGCAGGTTGCGCGCCTGCCCTTTGCATAATGCTGAATTGTTGACGAGCAGCGGCGCAGCGACGCGATCAATGCGCGTTTGCAGGCTTGCCATGGTGCGTAAAGCTTGTTGCTCTGGACCGTCGCTGGTTTGTGTCGTCGCTGTGCTTGTATTTTCCTGTCCTGCGGGTGGAAAAGGTGTGGTGCAGGCGGCAAGCAGCAGACTGGCGGAAACGAGACCGCAGCATAAAGTGATCGGGCGCTGGAATAGGAAAGTCGTATATCGCATCAGTGTGTCTTTCATCAATGTTTGCCGGTGCTGCCGAAACCGCCGGCGCCGCGCTCGCTGCTGGCGAATTCATCCACTACCTCGAAACCGACTTGCAGCACCGGCACGATCACCAATTGCGCTAAGCGCTCCATCGGGTTCAGCACGAATTCGCTTTGACCGCGATTCCAAGTCGAAATCATCAACTGGCCTTGGTAATCAGAATCGATCAAGCCGACCAGATTGCCCAGCACGATGCCATGTTTGTGACCCATGCCACTGCGCGGCAGGATCATCGCGGCATAGCCGGGATCGCCGATATGGATGGCGAGACCGGTCGGGATCAAGTGCGTCTCGCCGGGTTTGAGCGTCAGCGGTGTATCGAGACAGGCGCGCAGGTCGAGGCCGGCGCTGCCGGTGGTGGCGTAGGCCGGCAATTGTTCTTGCATGCGCGGGTCGAGAATCTTGACTTCGATTTTTTTCATGAGTAGATGAAGATGCGTTGCGAGAGATAAAAATTCAAAGGCGGCGGGCAATCTCGGCGATTAGTTGACGCGCCAGTTGCTGTTTGCCGGCGCGCGGCAGCGTGGTGTGGCCGTGCGCATCGAACAGCATCAGTTCGTTGTCATCCTTGCCGAATGTCGCGTGGCCGATATTGCCGACCAGCAGAGGCACGTTTTTCTTTTTGCGCTTCTCTTCGCCGTATTGCACCAGATTTTCCGATTCGGCGGCGAAGCCGACGCAATACGGTTTGTTCTTCAGCGCGGTGACGGTGGCGAGGATATCGACGTTGGCTTCCAGTTGCAGTTGCGGTGCGCCGGCGGCGTTCTTTTTCATTTTCTGATCGCTGGCATTGACGACGCGCCAGTCGGCTACCGCCGCCACCGCAATGAAGACATCCTGCCCGGCGAGGTGCGCCATGACGGCGTCATGCATCTGCTGCGCGGTCTGGACATCGAGACGTGTCACGCCCAATGGTGTAGCCAAGGCGGCTGGGCCGGCTACGAGGGTGACGTGCGCGCCGGCTTCACGCGCCGCGCGCGCCAGCGCGAAACCCATCTTGCCGGACGACAGATTGGTGATGCCGCGCACCGGGTCGATCGGCTCGAAAGTCGGGCCGGCGGTCAGCAAAATGCGTTTGCCGGCCAGCAGCTTGGGCTGAAAAGAAGCGATGATGTCTTCCAGCAGTTGTTCCGGTTCCAGCATGCGCCCCATGCCGGTTTCGCCGCAAGCCTGCTCGCCGGCATCGGGACCGAGCACCTGAATGCCATCGGCTTGCACTTGCGCGACATTGCGCTGGGTAGCGGGGTTTTGCCACATCTCGACATTCATCGCCGGTGCGACCAGCAAGGGCAGGTGCATCGGCCGCGCCACGCACAGGGTCGAAAGCAGGTCGTTGCAAGCACCATGCGCCAGTTTGAATAAAAAGTCGGCCGAGCAGGGCGCGATCACGATGGCGTCGGCGTCGCGCGAAAGGTCGATGTGCGGCATGTTGTTGGCGATGCGCGCATCCCACTGGTCGGTATACACCGGCCGGCCGGACAGGGCTTGCATGGTGACGGCCGTGATGAAGTGGGTGGCGGCATCGCTCATCACCACTTGCACCGCAGCGCCGGCCTTGACTAGGGCGCGCGTCAGCTCGGCGGCCTTGTAACAGGCCACGCCGCCGGTTAGGCCGAGGATAATTTTTTTACCAGCGAGATCCATACGAACTCCTGAAATAACGCGGGTTAGTGTAGCAAACTACTTGCAAATTATTTGTTTACGCGCCGCAGTTCATCCAGAACGAACAGCGCTGCGCCAATGCAGATCGCGCTGTCGGCGACGTTGAAAGCCGGCCAGTGCCAGCTACCGATGTGGAAATCGAGGAAGTCGATCACATGGCCATAGGCGATGCGGTCGATCACGTTGCCGACCGCGCCGCCGAGAATCAGTGCCAGCGCCCAGCAAAACATGCGCTGTCCCGGATTGCGCTTGAGCAGATAGACAATGAACAAGGCGGCGACGATGCCGAGGATGGTGAAAAAATAACGCTGCCAGCCGGAACCGGTCGCGAGAAAGCTGAAGGCCGCGCCCTTGTTATAGGCCAGCACCAAGTTGAAAAAAGAGGTGAGCGGATGTGACTCACCATAGCTGAAGATGCGTGCAATGGTGATCTTGCTCACCTGATCGAACAGCACCACGATGGCAGCAATGCCGAGCCAGGGAGCCAGACCGCCGGAAGAATTTTTCGATGCCATATGCAGCTTGTTTCAGAGAAGGTTGAGATACCATCCGGCTAGGCCGGATGGCGCGGACATCAGGCGAACTTGCGGGGCTCGCCAGCGCCGAACAGATTGGAGACGCAGCGGCCGCAAATGCCGGAATGCTCGGCATGCGCGCCGACATCGGCGCGGTAATGCCAGCAGCGTTCGCATTTCTGTTCGGTCGATGGCGTCACGATCACGGTTTCTTCGGCTGCGCTGGCGACTTGTGTGAGCTTCGCTTGCGACGTGATGAAGACGAATTTCAGATCGTCGCCGAAACTGTTCAACAAAGCGTATTGTTCGCCGCTGGTCTTGATTTCGATTTCCGCCTGCAGCGAGGAACCGATAGCGCCGGTCATGCGCACTTCTTCCAGTTGCTTGGTGACGGCGGTGCGCAGTGCAGTGATGGCAGCATATTTGTCGAGCAGTGTTACGGCATCGGCGACTTCCGGCAACGTGTAGTAAGTCTGCGTGAAGATGGTTTCGTCGCTGTCGAAGTAAGTTTGCTTATCGGCGAAGATCGCCCATGCTTCTTCCGCAGTGAAAGACAGCATCGGCGCCATCAGGCGCAGCAAAGCATGCGTGATATGCCAGATCGCGGTTTGCGCCGAGCGGCGCGCCTTCGATGCGACGCCGCAGGTGTAGAGGCGATCCTTGAGAATATCGAGATAAAAACCGCCGAGGTCTTCCGAACAGTACATCTGCAGCTTGGCTACCACCGGATGAAATTCGTAGCGCTCGACATGTTGCAGCATGTCCGTTTGCAGTTGCGTCATGCGGGCGATCGCGTAACGGTCGATCTCGGACAGTTCGGCGATGGCCACGGCATCCTTGGCCGGATCGAAATCGGAGGTGTTGGCCAGCAGGAAGCGCAGCGTGTTGCGGATACGGCGGTAGCTTTCCACCACGCGCTTGAGGATCTCGTCGGAGATCGACAGCTCGCCCGAGTAATCGGTTGCAGCCACCCACAGGCGCAGAATTTCCGCGCCCATCGAATCCGACACCTTTTGCGGCGCGACCACGTTGCCCTTGGACTTGGACATTTTCTTGCCCTCGCCATCGACCACGAAGCCGTGCGTCAGCAATGCCTTGTAGGGCGCGCAGCCGTTCAACATGGACGAAGTCAGCAGCGAGGAATGGAACCAGCCGCGATGCTGATCCGAGCCTTCCAAATACAAGTCGGCCGGGAAGTGCGACTCGGCCGCGTGCGAACCACGCAGCACTGTTTGATGCGTGGTGCCGGAATCGAACCACACATCGAGCGTGTCCTTGTTCTTGACGTATTGCGCGGCTTCGTCGCCCAACAATTCTTTTGGATCGAGCGCTTGCCAGGCTTCGATGCCGTGCTGCTCGATGCGCTTGGCCACCTGCTCCAGCAGTTCCGGCGTGCGCGGATGCAGCTCGCCGGTTTCCTTGTGCACGAAGAAAGCCATCGGCACGCCCCATTGCCGCTGGCGCGACAGCGTCCAGTCCGGGCGATTGGCGATCATGCCGTGCAGGCGTGCCTTGCCCCAGTCGGGGAAAAAGGCGGTGGCTTCGATGCCGGCCAGCGCGGTTTCGCGCAGGCTTGGCCCGCCGTCTTTCGGCGTCACATCCATGCGCGCGAACCATTGCGAGGTGGCGTGATAGATGATCGGCGATTTGTGACGCCAGCAATGCATGTAGCTGTGGTCGAACATCACCAGCTTGAACAGCGAGCCGACTTCCTCCAGCTTGGCGCAGATCGGTTTCGAGGCTTCCCAGATCGTCATGCCGGCGAAGAAGGGCAGCCAGGAAGCGTACTTGCCGTCGCCCATCACCGGCTTGAGAATCTCGTCATCCTTCATGCCGTGCGCTTTGCACGAGAGAAAGTCATCCACGCCATAGGCCGGCGCGGAGTGGACGATGCCGGTGCCGGTGTCGAGCGCAACGTAGTCGCTGACATAGATCGGCGACAGGCGCTGGTAGCCCGGATCGGCATCGTGGAAGGGATGTTTGAAATGAATCATCGACAGCGCTTCACCCGGCGCGGTGGCGATGATCTTGCCTTCCAGTCCGTAGCGCTGCAGGCAGGCGGCAACCAGCTCGACCGCGAGCAGCAGCAAAATGGTTTCGCCCTTGCGCTCGGTTTGCACCAAGGCATAGCGATGCTCGGGATGCACGTTCAGCGCCTGGTTGGCGGGGATGGTCCAGGGCGTGGTGGTCCAGATGATCGCATAACCTTTTTCCGTGGGCAGCTTGTCGAGGCCGAAGGCGTGGGCGAGTTTGTCCGGCTCGGCGAACGGGAAGCCGACATCGATCGCCGGATCGCGCTTGTCCTGGTACTCCACTTCCGCTTCGGCCAGAGCCGAGCCGCAATCGAAGCACCAGTTCACCGGCTTCAGGCCGCGGTACACATAACCTTTTTCGAGGATGGTGCCGAGCGCACGCAATTCATCGGCTTCGTTGCCGAAGGCCATGGTCAGGTAGGGGTTGTCCCACTGGCCAAGCACGCCGAGGCGGATGAAGTCGGCTTTCTGGCGTTCGACCTGTTCCATTGCATAGGCGCGTGCCTTGGCTTGCACTTCTGCGACAGGCAAATTCTTGCCGTACTGCTTCTCGATCTGGATTTCGATCGGCATGCCGTGGCAATCCCAACCCGGCACGTATTGCGCGTCGAAGCCGGCCATGTTGCGCGCCTTGACGATCATGTCCTTCAGGATCTTGTTGACCGCATGGCCGATGTGGATGTCGCCGTTGGCATACGGCGGGCCGTCGTGCAGGATGAATTTCGGACGGTTTTGCGCAGCCTTGCGGATGCGTTCGTAGATTTTCTTTTGCTGCCATTGCTTGACCCATTGCGGCTCGCGCTTGGCGAGGTCGCCGCGCATCGGGAAAGGCGTTTCGGTCATGTTGACCGGGTATTTGCTTTGCGGTTTGTTCGTTTTATTGTCGGACATGGTGGCTCTTTTTAATCGTATTCGGCTATTCGGTCAAAACCTTTGTGGGCGCGCTGGCGTGGGCGAGCGTCAAATTCGGTCGGTGGCGGACATGGCGCGCGCGCTGCTGTTGCGGAACCAGGCGCGGGCGTTTTCGACATCGCTTGCAATTGCCGCCGTCAGCGTCAGCAGGTCGGGATATTTTTCTTCGTCGCGCAGCTTGTGCAGAAATTCCACCCGCACCAGCTTGCCGTAGCAATCGAGCGCGCGATCCAGCAGATGCACTTCCAGCAGCACGCGGCCGCTGTCGTCCACGGTCGGGCGCACGCCGAGGCTGGCGACGGCCGGCAGTGGCGCGGCGGCGAGGCCGTGCACTTGCACGATCAGCACACCCATCAGCGCTGGGTTCTTGTGCGCCACCCGCAGATTCAAGGTGGGAAAGCCGATGCTGCGCCCCAGTTTTTTGCCGTGCACGACGTGGCCGGAGATGGTGTAGGGATGGCCGAGCAATTGCTCCGCCTGCGCGAAATCGCCGTGCGCCAGCGCGGCGCGGATGGCGGAAGACGACACGCGCGCGCCGCCATGCACGACGGTCGGCAGGATTTCGACGTGGAAGCCGTATTGCTTGCCGGCTTCGATCAGCGAGACGACATTGCCGGCGCGTTTGGCGCCGTAGCAAAAGTCTTCGCCCACCATCAGCCATTTGACGTGCAGACCTTGCACCAATATTTTCTCGACGAAATCCTGCGGCGACAGGGCGGCGAAGTGGGCGTTGAAGTGCTCGACGATGACGCGGTCGATGTTCTGGTTGGCGAGCGATTGCAGCTTGTCGCGCAGGCTAGCGATGCGGGTCGGCGCTTTGTTGGGATTGCCGGCCAGTCGCGCAAAGAATTCGCGCGGGTGCGGCTCGAAGGTCATCACGGCCGCTTCCAGCCCCAGCTTGCTCGCGGCTTCGCGCAGGCGTGCCAGCAGCGCCTGATGGCCGCGATGCACGCCGTCGAAGTTGCCGATCGCCAGTGCGCAGGGCGCACGCGATTCGGCATGGGGAAGTCCACGAAATACCTTCATGCAGGGAAACCGGAGAACAGTTGCAAAACCTTGAATTATAGATGGTTTTGACCGATTTTCCCTATGGAAACAAGCATTGGAGAGATTACTGCCGCTCGCCCCAGATGGCGTTCAATGCCGCCACGGCTGCCAAGCCGGCGGTTTCGGTGCGCAGCACGCGCGGCCCCATGTTCAGCGCCAGCGCGCCGTGGGCGCAGGCAGCATCTTCTTCCTGCGGATTCAGGCCGCCTTCGGGGCCGATAATGAGCGTGAGTGCTTGCGGCGGGTGATGTCGCGCCCAGTCGGCCAGCGATTGTTCGCCGCGCGGGCTGAGCAGGATGCGCCGATGCAGGTCGCTTTGCGTAATCCACTGGCTGAAATCGGCTAGTTCGCCCAGATGCAGCAGGCGGTTGCGGCCGCTTTGTTCGGATGCGGCGATGACGATGCCTTGCCAGTGCTGGCGTTTTTTTTCGGCGCGCTCGGCATTCAGTCTGACCACGCAGCGCTGCGCCGCCAGCGGCTGGATGGCGGCCGCGCCGAGTTCCACCGCTTTCTCGACGATCCAGTCCATCTTCGCGGCTTCCGGCAAGGCTTGCGCCAGCGTGATCGAATGCGCCAGTTCTATTTCGCGCGGCGAGAAGGTCTTGACCTCGGCGGCGACGCGCTTTTTTTCTATGGCCGTCAGCGTGGCGACGTATTCGCCACCTTGGCCGTTGAACAGGCAGATGTGATCGCCGACGGCTAAGCGCAGCACATGCACGTGATGCACCAGCGCATCGGCCAGCGTGACGATTGCGCCGATAGCGAGGGTATCCGGGAAATAAAAACGAGGCATGGCGCTGGCAGGGATCGAATGATTCAGGTTGCGGCTAGTGTAGCAGCCCGGTATCCCCACCACGAGGCTTCCTCGAACACCGAGAACCCGGACAGATCGGCATGGGCGAACAGTATGGAACCGTCCAGCTCGCGCAAGGCCTTGAGTCCGGGGTTGGTGCGGAAGCCGGGGCGGGGTATCGCCATCGCATGGCCGCGCACGGTGATATCGACGCGCTCGACGCAGGCTGCCAGCTTCCAGCCGTATGCGGCTTTCAGGTCGGCGCTGGCGAGTTCCAGTAATTCATCGGGCGCGGCGCGATCCAGCCATTTGCGCGCATCTTCCGGCGTGCGCTCGGACAGCGCCACATAGGCGCTGAAAATACTCTGCGTTGGCGGCGTGACGCGGATGTCTTGATGGGTCGAGACGACATAGCCCAAACCTCGGCCTTGGTACACCACGTTGTCCCAACACAGCGGCGCATGGGGCAACTCTGCCGGAAATGCCTTCATCAGAAAATTGGCGATCAGCCACGGTGCGTGATGCGGCATGTGCGCGGCCGGGTCGAAGCCGTATTCCTTGATAGACGGCACCACGTGCGATGCCACATACAAGGGCATCGCGCAAATGGCTTTTCTGGCCTGAACGGTGAAGGTGCGCGGCTTGCCATCGACCCATTCCACGCACAAAGCTTCGACGCCGGTTGGCGTCTGCTTCAGATTGATGGCAGTGCCAGCTTGACGCCGCTGGCCTGCAGCCTTGCTCATGCCTTCCGCTAAGGGCTGCAATCCGCCCGGCCAAGTTAGCCAGGCGCCATTGCTGGCATTGTCGGCTTGACCCGTGCGACTGCAAAAATAATGCAGGCCGGCCCAGGCAGACACTTGGTCGTGACGCGCGCCGTAATCGTCGCGGCAGCAATAATCCAGATACCAGTGCAGGGCGGAAGAACGAAAGTCGTGTTGTTCGCACCATGTCTTGAATGTGATGTTGTCTAGCGCCTGCCATTCGGCATCGGTGGACGACAGCGTCATGGGTAATACGAAGAGGCGTTTGCCATCTTTGCCGCGCAAGTTGCGTATGCGCGCAATTTCTTTGAAGAAGCGCTGAAATTCGTCGGCATCGCCGCCGACTGCGCCTTCGGCGGGAATCAGTCCTTCCTGCCACTTTCCCTGAAACAGCAAACGTTCTTCCGGCGCGTGCAGCAAATAACGTTCGTCGTAATACGGCCGCTCGCCTTGTGGATTGCGCAGAAGGATGCCGAGGTCGTACAGAATTTCGCGCACGTGCGCTAATTCGGTTGAAGGCACCGGCAGGTAGTGCGCGCCGGTCGGGCATGCCAGCTTGCCGAAGTGACTGGCGGCGGCGTTGCCGTACAACTCCGGGCCTTCGATCAGCAGGAAATCGTGATGCTGTTCCTTGTTCAGCTTCCACGCGGCGGTCAGGCCGGCGATGCCGGAGCCGAGGATCACGACATCCGTTTTGAGCGTCCTCGACGATGGCGGTAACGCACGTCGGTCGCGCAGGAAGTGCCCGACCGCACGCCCGGGATACAGCACGTTCGGCGTGATTTCTTCCCAGCGCCAGAAGCCGGCCGCCGTGCCCAGCGCGGTCGCACCGCCGGCGGCGGCCCACAACAAGAAAGAGCGGCGATCCATCGGCATCAGCGAATCACGTTGCGCCAGTCTTGCTCGAACTGATGCACCAGCGATTGGTTGTTGAGCCGGTTTGGCTCCATCGGCAAGCGCTGCATGTCGGGTGGAAAGCTGAACATTTCGCGCGTTGTATCGGCATTCAGGTAGCGCAGCGGCAAACGGTATTGCGTCGGTGGCGTGTAGTTATTTTGTGTCGAGGCGATGATGTATCCCCATTCGCCGAAGGAAGGCACATAGACATGGTAGGGCGTGGTGTGGAAGCCGACTTCGCGCAGCGTGGCATCGATGGTCCAGTAGGCATGCGGCGCGAAAAACGGCGAAGTCGATTGCACGACGATCAAACCGTTAGCGGCGACATGTTTTTTGAGGATGCCGTAAAACGGTACCGAATACAGTTTGCCTAACGCGAAGCTGGATGGATCGGGAAAATCGACAATCGCCGCATCGAAGCTATCGTCGTTCTCCTGCAGCCAGATGGCGGCGTCGGCGTTGATGACGCGCACACGCGGGTCGCTGAACGAACCCTTGTTCAGCTTCACCAATTCTGGTCGGTGTGTGAAGGCATTCGTCATCGCCGGATCGAGATCGACCAGCGTCACGTGTTGGATGTTCGGATAGCGCAGCACTTCGCGCAGAGCTAAACCGTCACCGCCGCCGAGAATCAAAACCGAACGTGCCCACGGCAGCGATTGCAGCACGGGATGCACCAGCGCCTCGTGATAGCGATATTCGTCGCGCGAGGAAAATTGCAGATTGCCGTTGATGTAGAGCCGCAAATCATCTTTCCAGCGCGTGATGACCAAGCGTTGATAAGGCGTGCTGGTGGAAAAGACGATTTCATCGCCAAACAAGCCATGTTCGCCCCAATGCACCAGCCGATCCGAGACGACAAAGCCGCAAGCCAGCAGACACATGACGACAGCGGCGCGCAGCAGACGTGCGGCGACATTTTTCAGTTCGGCGCGAAAAGTATGAATCGTCCAGAGTGCTACGCCGACATTGAGCATGCCGAACAAAAAACCAGTCCGCACCAATCCCAAATAAGGCGCGAGTACCAAGGGGAATAAAACCGACACCGCCAGCGCGCCGAGGTAGTCGAAGGTCAGCACGCGGCTAACCAATTCGTTGAAAGCGGTTTGACGAGCGTTGAGCGCGCGCATCACCAGCGGGACTTCCATGCCGACCAACATACCGATCAGAAACACCAGCGCATACAGCATGATGCGGAATGGCGCGGCCATCCACGAAAAGGTCACGAACAGCAGGGCGGCCGATAGACCGCCGATCAGGCCGACGCCCAGTTCGATGTCCACAAAACGCGACAGTACATCTTCATCCAGAACGTATTTCGATAGGTGCGCGCCCACGCCCATTGCAAACAGGTAGCAGCCGATCACAGTGGAGAACTGCAGGATCGAATCGCCCAGCAGGTAGCTCGACAGTGCGCCGGCGATCAATTCATAGGCGAGGCCGCAGGAAGCGACCACGAAAACGGACAGGATTAAAATTCTTTTGGTCATGGATTGACTTTTAGACTACTATATTTTTCGCCAGCCGCTGGATGCGGCACCTGCGGGGTGTTATTTTGACAGGTGCGCAGCCCGGCGAACAGGGTTTATATTTTGCGGAAGTCCCGTTTCACGAATGGAGAACCATCTTGCCGCCGATCGCTGATTACGCCGTCCACATCGTCCTCGCCAGCGTGCTGCTGGTTGCTTTTTTCCGGCTCTACACTTGGCTGACACCTTGGGATGAGGTGCTGTTGATTCGCCAGGGAAATAATGCTGCTGCCTTGTCGTTGGGCGGTGCCTTGCTAGGTTTTTCTCTGACCATGGCATCGTCTTTGGTGCACACGGTGGAGTATCGCGAATTTCTCGGCTGGGCTGCCGGCGCAATGGTCGTGCAGGTGCTGGCCTATGCCGTCACTTCGCGCTTGCTGAAAATATCCCGGGAACACATCGAAACCG
>JAFECY010000252.1 GCA_018241865.1 Pseudomonadota bacterium
CTGAAATTTCTCTCGATTTTTTAGATAAAGAGAAGCAAACAGGCTTGATCGTCACTGTGCTCTTCCCCGTTATCGCCCCTCTAAAAACTGCGTAGCGAGCAGTTCAGCGGTACACTAACCGAGACTAGACTTCCAAGCCGCGATGATCGGTCAAATTTTTTACGTCTATTTTTTATTTTTGAGACGATTACTTTCTCGTCATGCCAGCACCGATTCCCTTCCCCATTCGTCAGGAATGCCCGCCGGGCGCTTGCATTTGTGAGCGGGACCGATTGCTGCGCGACCCGCAAGGAGATGTGCGTGTTTTGCGTCTGACGAGACTGGAAGAGCGCAAACTGATCGAGCGCATCGAGAATAGTTCGAGCTTTGCCGATCTGCAACGGATCCGCCAACGTATGCAGGATCAACTCGGCATCGAGTTGTGGATTGCGCCGGGATTAAACGAGGTGCGTACGGTGCGTGGATTGCAGATTCGGTTAACGGACAAACTCGGACTATGCCGTAAGATCAGGCAATCGATTCCCGCCGCCGTGCGACGCTGTTTGGAAAAAAAACCGGAAATCGTCTATGCCATCCTCGATGCACACGATCTATTGGAGCAGACGCGCCAGCCACCCACTTGAGCTAGCCGCATATCCATCCCCGCATTACTTGACCTGAGTCAAGTCACCCACTGCAATTCTTTGTTATCGTGTAATGAGGGTTACGCTGAACAAGCGTAGCCTGAGCAATCAGCATCCGCCGTTCCAGCTCAGCCAAACAAATCCTGAAAGGAGAATGCCATGTCTTATCAGACCATCATGGTGTATGTGGATCAATCCAAGAGCGCCGAAGCGCGAATCAGACTCGCCGCCACGTTGGCCTTGCGTGACAATGCCCATCTGATCGGCATTGCGGCGACTGGCGTATCGAGCCAAATTTTCAACACGGGGAGCGAATTTCTGACAGGTTCGACGCTGACAGAATATCTGGATCGTTTGCGCGAACGCGCCGCGCAAGAATTAAAAATGTTTGAAAAAGTGGTCAATGAGATCGGCGTCATTTCGCATGAACAACGCATGATCGACGACGAGCCTTCTGGCGGCGTTAGTCTGCAAGGCCGTTTTAGCGATTTGATCGTCCTCGGGCAGACCGATCTCGATCAATCCTTTGCCAGCGTGATGAGCGATTTTCCCGAATACGTCGTGATTGAATCCGGCCGGCCTGTGTTGATCGTGCCGCATAGTTGGCGGCCGGTAGAAATCGGTAAAGATGTGTTGGTCGCTTGGGATGCCAGCATCGGCGCCAGTCGCGCGATCACGAATGCGCTGCCTTTTTTGCGTCACGCACGCAATGTCAAAGTGGCGATCCTCAATCCAGACAAACAGTCGAATATCACCGGCGACGTGCCGGGTAACGATATCGCGCTCTATCTCGCGCGGCATGGCGTCAGAGTCGAGGTTGCTCGCAGAAGCGTCAGCGGCAATATCGGCGAGGCGATTCTGACCCTAGCCGCTGAAACGCAGTCGGATTCCATCGTCATGGGCTGCTATGGCCATTCTCGCTTCCGCGAGATCATGTTGGGCGGCGTAACGCACACGGTGCTCGACGCCATGACAGTGCCGGTGTTGATGTCGCACTAACAACCGGCACGTCTTTCTTGATTGGCGGGAAAAGGGAATATCGGTTAAATTGAGCGGATTGAACGCACTTTTTGGTGTATAGCTATCCCAAAATCCATGCAACAACTCGCACGACAACAACCCGTTATCACGCACGCTGCGGACATTATCAATGTTCAACAATTGCGCGCGAGCTGCGCCACCTGCAGCATGCATCAGCTTTGTCTGCCGATGGGACTGAATGAAGCCGATATGCAACGATTGGATCAAATCATCGGCCGTCGTCGCAAAATTACGCGCGGCAGCATTTTGTATCGAGTCGGTGACCCCTTCATCAATCTTTACGCGATTCGACTCGGCCATTTCAAAACGTATCAAGTTGATCCGGCTGGCAGCCGGCAGATTACCGGCTTTCAAATGGCCGGCGAATTACTTGGCATGGACGCCATTAGTGGCGAACGCCATCTGTGCGATGCCATGGCGCTGGAAGACAGCGAGGTATGCGAGATTCCTTTCCCGCGACTAGAGGAATTGTTTATCAACATGCCGACTCTGTTGCGTCATTTTCATCGCATCATGAGTCAGGAAATCACGCGCGAACAAAACGTGATGCTTTTGTTGGGAAACATGCGCGCCGAGCAAAAATTCGCGGCTTTCTTGACGAATTTATCGTCACGCTATGTGGCGCGCGGTTATTCCGCCACCAGCTTCCAGTTGCGCATGTCGCGTGAAGAAATTGGGAATTATCTCGGCCTGACTATTGAAAGCATCAGCCGTCTGTTGTCACGTTTCAAGAAAGAAAATTTGCTACAGGTCAATCACCGAGAAATCAACATTCTCGATCTGCCGCGCATGAAAGCCATGGCTGTCGGCGCAGACAATTGTCGCTGATGCGCGCTTAAGCAGTCATTCTGCGTTACTGCCTCAAATCGACGACTTATTATTTGTGGGAATTTTGAGCAAATAATAGGTGAGCACGCTAGCCAACGCGCAAAATACCCAGAAAAAGAAAAAGCCGAGCGTATAAACGGCAATCGCCGACAGTTCGATTTGTTCACCGATCACAGTCAATTGACTCGGATCGAACATCGAAAAAAAACATCCTTCGGCCACTATCGCCACCAGGAAGGATGGCCACAGAATCGTGAGCGCCAGTCGCAACATGCTATCTCCTTCTTGTATTTTTTTATTCGGACGTGAGTTCCACTGCCTGCCGCGCTGGCCACAGCCATTCGCCGGTCAGCCGCCAAGTGGCGCGTTCGTCTTCGATCTGGATGCGCCAGTTCGCTTTATCTAAAGCAGGTAAATCCAGCGCAAACCGCCCTGCACTGTCGGGATGCAGCGCCAACTTGATATCTTTCGCCGGTTGCGTCGAGTGGATCAACAACAGTTGCATGCTGGTGTCGGGCGCGATCTTGCCGGTGATGTCTCCGCGCAGTTTTTCGGCAGCGGGATCGTAGCGCAGACTGGCATGCAGGCCTAACTCGGCGGCTTTGCGGTCGCGCCGTAAATCCTGATTGATGGCCTTACCTTCTTTGTAATAATCGTCGGCCACCATGGCATCCGGCTGCGACAGCGCCAGCCACAAGGTATAGACGCCGCCAAGAATCACCATGAATGGGCCAAGCATCAACAGCCAAGGCCATGGGTGGCGATACCAAGGCAAGGCGGCCTGCTGCTGGGCGTGATCGGGTGTGGTGGTTTGCATAGAATTCTCTTTTCAGCGCGGCACGAAAAACACCGCTTTTTCGCGCGTCCGCATACGGTCGTTGTCGATGGCCCGAACTTCGATGTGGATCGGGTTGGATCCAGGTTTTCCCTTGCCATGATCGACGCGAATTTTGAGCGGCAGAATACGCGATCCAGTACTCTCCAACCACACTTCATTCGGCGTCGCCAGCTTGATCGTATCAATGCCATCCACTAAAATCTGGAAGCGGTGCGACGCTTCGTCGGTATTCATGATTTGCAGACGATACACATTTTCGATCATGCCATCTTCGACTTCGCGCCCCATGACGCCGCGGTCGCGCAGTACGTCGAGCTTGACTGAGGTGCGTGTCAGTAAAGAGCCGAAGGTGACGGCAACGACCAGCAGCAGCAAAGCGCCGTAAATCAGCACACGCGGCCGCAAGGCGCGCTTTTTGATTTGCGCTAAAGACAAACCATTTTGCAAAGCATTTTCGGTGGTATAGCGAATCAAGCCGCGCGGCTTGTCGATTTTATCCATCACGGTGTCGCAGGCGTCGATGCAAGCAGCGCAGCCGATGCATTCGTACTGCAGTCCTTTGCGGATATCGATGCCGGTTGGGCAAACCTGCACGCACATCGTGCAGTCGATGCAATCACCTAATCCGGTGCGTTCTTGCGGCTCCTTGCCGAGCGGGCCGCGCGGTTCGCCACGTTTTTCGTCATAGCTGATAACGAGCGTATCGCGGTCGAACATCGAACTTTGGAAACGCGCATACGGACACATATACATGCACACTTGTTCGCGCAGCCATCCGGCATTACCGTAGGTGGCGAGTCCGTA
>JAFECY010000253.1 GCA_018241865.1 Pseudomonadota bacterium
CAATATTAACCCATCAATCAAACAAGATGCTCATGGCAGAGCGAGGGCAGAATTTATATTCGACCGGAATCGCTTTTTTTTCTCCTGCTTTGGTAATGTCAAACACACGACTGGTGCATCGCTCCATCCCCTCCCAAACAAATTCGACGAGATATGTGCTGGATTCATTGGGAATAAATTTGGTGACAATCGGGCCACAAGAGCCTTTACTTGCACCGTCGCTCCACTTTCCATATCCGCTGACATAAATTGGCTTGCTTGAAGAAACTCTGCTTTTAAGTTGCAGCGGCACCTTGTTAAGCTTCTCGGTCAGCCTGGCAATCCACGGCAGCAACGTGCCACGTCCACTATCGCGCACCACCCCGACATCCTCAAAATTCTCGCAAGGATTTTCTTCATTGGAGGTCACAGCGTAATGAACATTCATCGGCATGCCAGTGGATTTCAAAACAAGTTTTGGATCATTCTCTTTGGCTTCATATACATAAGGTTTTGAAGGTGCGCAGCCAGTGAGCATGGCGATGCAAAAAAGACCGGGGATACCAATAATTTTACCGACGCTTTTCATTGTTCTTGCTTTCCAAAAATTTGGGCAACAGCACTCGAATCACTCTAGGGCGACAGGTTTCTCTTCTGCTCGAAAAAAGAAAGCGCGGAAGCCCGCGCTTTCTTTCCCTAAAAAATCGTACTCAAGTCTTCACCGCCGGCTCCACCGTCCGCAGCCGGATATGCAATTCCCGCAACTGCTTCTCATCGACTTCCGACGGCGCTTGCGTCAACAGACATTGTGCGCGCTGGGTTTTTGGGAAGGCGATCACGTCGCGAATCGATTCAGCGCCGGTCATCATGGTGACAATCCTGTCTAGGCCGAACGCCAGACCACCGTGCGGCGGTGCGCCGTATTGCAGGGCGTCGAGCAGGAAGCCGAATTTCAGTTGCGCTTCCTCGGCGTCGATCTTCAGCGCGCGGAACACCTTGCTTTGCACGTCGGCGCGATGGATACGCACCGAGCCGCCGCCCAGTTCCCAGCCGTTCAGCACCATGTCGTAGGCTTTGGCGATGGCCTTGCCCGGATTGGTTTCGAGGAAATCTTCGTGACCGTCCTTGGGCGAGGTGAAGGGGTGGTGTGCGGCGACGTAGCGCTGATTGTCTTCATCGTATTCAAACATCGGGAAGTCCACCACCCACAGCGGTTTCCAGACATCGTCGAACAAGCCGTTCTTCTTGCCGAAGTCGCTGTGGCCGATCTTCACGCGCAGCGCGCCGATGGCGTCGTTGACCACCTTGGCTTTATCAGCGCCGAAGAAGATCAGGTCGCCGTCTTGCGCACCGGTCAGTTCCAGCACCTTGCTCAACGCGGTGTCGTGGATGTTTTTCACGATCGGCGATTGCAGACCTTCGCGGCCCTTGGCTTGTTCATTGATCTTGATGTAGGCCAGACCCTTGGCGCCATAGATGCCGACGAATTCGGTGTAGGCGTCGATTTCCGAGCGCGGCATGGCGGCACCGCCCGGCACGCGCAAGCCGACCACGCGGCCGCCTTCCATGTTAGCCGCGCCGGCGAAAACTTTGAAATCGACATCCTTCATCAACGCAGTCAGGTCGGTGAACTGCAGTTTGACGCGCATGTCGGGCTTGTCGGAACCGTATAAGCCCATCGCTTCGGCGTAATCCATCACCGGGAACGGGTTCGGCAAGTCGATGTCGAGACAATTTTTGAACACACCGCGGATCATGCCTTCAAACATGTCACGAATTTCCTGCTCATTCATGAACGAGGTTTCGCAATCGATCTGGGTGAATTCCGGCTGGCGGTCGGCGCGCAAGTCTTCGTCGCGGAAGCACTTGGTGATCTGGTAGTAGCGATCGAAGTTGGCGACCATCAGCAGTTGCTTGAACAATTGCGGCGACTGCGGCAGCGCGAAGAAATTGCCGGCGTTGACGCGCGAGGGCACCAGATAATCGCGCGCGCCTTCCGGGGTGGACTTGGTGAGCATCGGCGTTTCGATGTCGATGAAGCCGTTGGCGTCGAGGAACTTGCGCACCTCCATCGTGACCTTGTAGCGCAGGCGCAGGTTGTTTTGCATTTGCGGGCGGCGCAGATCGAGCACGCGGTGCGTCAGGCGCGTGGTTTCGGAGAGGTTGTCGTCGTCGAGCTGGAACGGCGGCGTGACCGAGGGGTTCAGCACTTCCAGTTCTTGGCACAGCACTTCGATCTTGCCCGACTTCAGGTTGGCGTTGGTGGTGCCTTCCGGGCGGTTGCGCACCAGGCCGGTGATGCGCAGGCAGAATTCGTTGCGCACGCTTTCGGCTTTCTGGAATACGTCGGCGCGGTCCGGGTCGCACACGATCTGCACCAGGCCTTCGCGGTCACGCAAGTCGATGAAGATCACGCCGCCGTGATCGCGCCGACGATGCACCCAGCCGCACAGGCTGACGGTTTGACCGAGGAAGGCTTCAGTGACGAGGCCGCAGTATTGGGTACGCATAGACATAGATTGTGGTTCCAGTTTCAAAAATTCACACAGAGCTCTTCGCCGACTCGGCGAGCGATTTTTTCACCAACTCGGGCGGCGCTACCACGCCCATCGAGACGATGTATTTCAAAGCTTCATCGACGCTCATATCGAGTTCGATGGTATCGGCCTTGAGCATCATCAAAAAAAAGCCGGAAGTCGGATTGGGCGTGGTCGGCACATAGACGCTGACGTAATCGCCCTGCAAATGGTTTTTCACATCGCCTCCGGGGGTGCCTGTCAGGAAAGCGATGGTCCAAGACTGTTGATGCGGATAACGCACCAGCAGCGCCTTGCGGAAGGCATTGCCGGACGACGACAGCAGCGTGTCCGACACTTGCTTGACGCTCGAATAAATGGCGTTGACCACCGGGATGCGCGCCAGCGCCAACTCCCACAGCTTGACCACTTTCTTGCCGATGAAGTTGCGCGTGGCCAAACCGGTCAGGAAAACGATCAGCAAGGTGAGGATGACGCCCAGACCCGGAATGCGGACATGCAAGAAATTCTCCGGCCGCCAAGCTTCCGGCAACAGCAGCAGGGTTTGATCCATGGTCGAAATGATGAGGTTCAGCACCCATAGCGTGATCGCCAGGGGAACCAAAATCAACAGACCAGTTACGAAATATTTACGCATGACGAAAATTGAATCAGGTCGAGGCAGGCGGGCTGCTCTCGGTCTTGGCCGGCGTGGCGCTGTCCGTGCCGCTCGCGCTGCTCGTGCTGTCCGCGCTGTTCGTAGCAGCGGTCGGCTCGGCTACCGCCGGGGCGGACGTGGTGCTGGTGCCGCCACTCTTGAAATCGGTGGCGTACCAGCCGGTGCCCTTCAACTGAAAACCGGCAGCGGTCAGTTGTTTCTTGAAAGTTGACTTGCCGCAGGCGGGGCAGTCAGTCAGCGGCGCGTCGGATATTTTTTGCAAGGCATCTTTGGCAAATCCGCACG
>JAFECY010000254.1 GCA_018241865.1 Pseudomonadota bacterium
AAATGTTTGGCGCTTTTGCGCGCGATCTTATTCAGTGAAACCGGCTGCTTGTCGAGCCGCATGCGGGCGCTGCGATTGCCCTCGATCTTGCGCTCGATCCACATGAAAATTTCGGTATACACCGTTTGCGGGCAAGAAAAACCGCACCAGACGCGTCCGGCGATGGCGGTTGCCAAAAAAAGCAACCAAGCGCTGATAATCAGCAGCGCAGCGAGGTAGATGAAGTCTTGCGGCCACAGCACCAAACCGAACAGATAAAACTTGCGCGCGCCGAGATCAAATAAAACGGCTTGCCGGCCATTCCAAGCAAGCCAAGGCAAGCCGTAAAAGACTAGCTGGGTCAACCAGACGAAGACCCAGCGCAGTGTGGTGTAACGGCCTTTGATTTCACGCGGATAAATTTCCTCGCGCGCGGCGTACATTTTGATGACGGCAACCGTCGGTTCGGGCGAACTGCTCATGTCGGCCATTCTGTCAGAATTATTTCTTCTGTGCCGGCTCCTGCGCCGACTCTGTCGAATTCGAGCGGCTCCAGACGTAGGCTGCTAACACCTGCACCTTGGCCTCGCCCAAGAACTCGCCGAATGGTGGCATGGTGCTTGTGCGACCCTTGCGGATGGTTTCCATGATGGCGTCCTTACTGCCGCCGTGCAGCCAGATTTTATCGCTCAGATTGGGCGCGCCGAGCGCTTGGTTGCCGACACCACCTGCGCCGTGACAAGCCGCACAAGCGCCGAATTTTTCCTTGCCCAGTGCGGCTTTGATCGGATCATGCGTGGAGCCAGACAGACTCAATACGTAGTTGGCGACATTTTCAATATCCTTTTCCGAGCCGACCGCTTCGCCCATCGGCGGCATGTGACCGTTACGTCCCAACATGATCGTCGTCTTGATCGTCTCCGGCGAGCCGCCATAGAGCCAGTCGCGATCCGTCAGATTCGGATAGCCTTTTGCGCCACCCGCATCGGAGCCGTGACATTGCGCGCAATAAGTCAGGAACAAACGTTCGCCGATGGCGCGCGCTTGCGGGTCGGCGGCGACGGCCTTGATATCCTGCTGCAAATACTTATCAAACAGCGGTTTGTATTGCGCATCGGCCTTCTGCAATTCTTCCTGATATTCGCCGGAAGATTTCCAGCCGAGCTTGCCGGCATAGTTGCCCAAGCCCGGATACAGCACCAGATACACCAAGGCAAACACGATGGTGATGTAGAACAACCACATCCACCAGCGCGGCATGGGATTGTTCAGTTCGGTCACGCCATCCCAGTCATGGCCCGTGGTGCCGGCTTTGTCGCCCGGTTTGATTTCGATCTTCACCTTGGACTGCGACCACAGCAGCAGCGCGCAGCCGCCGATGCCGAGCAAGGTTAGAACAATGATGTAAATGTTCCAGAATTCGCTGGTGAAATCAGCCATGTTGTTTCTCCGCCGTATTCTGCGTTTGTTGCATGTCGTCTTCCTCGTCGGCAAACGGTAGGTTGGCAGCCTCGTCGAAATCCGCTTTGCGGCGGCCGCTCCATGCCCAAATGACGATGCCGATAAAAGTCAGCAAGCTGACAACCGTCACCACGCTGCGCGCATCCATCAAAACGTTATTGCTCATGTCGATTACCTCTTTGCCTTGATCTGAATGCCCAAACCTTGCAGGTAAGCGATCAACGCATCCTGCTCGGTCTTGCCAACCAGCGTTTGGGGTGCTTCGGCGATGTCTTTATCGGTGTAAGGGTCGCCGAGGCGTTGCAGCGCACGCAATCTCGGCACGATGGCTTCCGGGTCTAACTTGGTTTTTTCCAGCCAAGGATAGCCGGGCATGTTCGATTCCGGCACCACGTCACGCGGATTGTTCAGGTGGGTGCGATGCCATTCGTCGCTGTAGCGACCGCCGACGCGCGCCAAGTCCGGCCCGGTGCGTTTCGATCCCCACTGGAACGGTCGGTCATAGACGAATTCCCCGGCGACCGAGTAATGGCCGTAACGCTCCGTCTCGGCGCGGAATGGCCGGATCATCTGCGAGTGGCAGTTGTAGCAGCCTTCGCGCACGTAGATATCGCGCCCGGCCAAGCGCAGCGGCGAATACGGCGTCAGCCCGGCGACCGCTTCGGTAGTCGATTTTTGGAAGAACAAGGGCACGATCTCGACTAGACCGCCGACGCTGACCACCAGCACCACCAGCACGATCATCAGCCAAGGATTTTTCTCGATCCATTCATGGGAAAATTTCATGGCGACTCCTTCAGACGGCGGCAAGTTCAGGGATGCGGGAATTGGCTTGCTGGCCGCCGCGCATGGTCATGATGACGTTGTAGGCCATCAGCACCATACCGGTGAGATACAGCAGACCGCCGGTGAAGCGAATCACGTAGTACGGGTAAGTCGCCTTAACCACGTCCACGGCAGCATAGGTCAGCGTGCCGTCGTCATTGACCGAGCGCCACATGATGCCCTGCATCACGCCGGCGATCCACATCGACGCGATGTACAGCACGATGCCGATGGTCGCCACCCAGAAATGCAGCTCGATCAAACGGGTGCTAAACATTTCTTTCTTGCCGAACAAACGCGGCACCATGTAGTAGATCGAGCCCATCGTGATGAAACCAACCCAACCTAACGTACCGGCATGCACGTGGCCGATGGTCCAGTCGGTGTAGTGCGACAAGGCGTTGACCGTCTTGATCGACATCATCGGGCCTTCAAAAGTCGCCATGCCGTAGAAAGACAGCGAGACGACTAGGAATTTCAGAATCGGATCATCGCGCAATTTGTTCCATGCGCCAGAGAGCGTCATCATGCCGTTAATCATGCCGCCCCACGAAGGCGCGAGCAGGATCAGCGAAAACACCATGCCTATCGATTGCGTCCAGTCCGGCAGCGCGGTGTAGTGCAGATGGTGCGGGCCGGCCCACATATAGGTAAAAATCAGCGCCCAGAAGTGGACGATGGATAAACGATAGGAATACACCGGCCGCTCGGCCTGCTTGGGAATGAAGTAGTACATCATGCCGAGGAAGCCAGTGGTCAGGAAAAAGCCGACGGCGTTATGGCCGTACCACCATTGAATCATGGCGTCTTGCACGCCGGTGTAGGCGGAATACGATTTGGTGAGCGTGGCCGGCATGGCCGCGCTGTTGACGATGTGCAGCAACGCCACCGCCAAGATAAAGCCGCCGAAGAACCAATTG
>JAFECY010000255.1 GCA_018241865.1 Pseudomonadota bacterium
GGCTGTCGGCGGCGAAGAAGGTCACTGGGCTGCGGCAATGCGCGGCCATGTTGGCGACGATGGGGTCGGCGGCGTTGAGCACCGCCATGCCGTCGCGGGCGACGTTTTGCACGATCACGCGCTTCAAGACCGCCAAGTCTTCCACCGTGGTGATGTAGTTCAGGCCGAGGTGGTCGCCGCTGCCGACGTTGGTGACCACCGCCACTTGGCAGCGGTCGAAGGCCAAGCCTTCGCGCAACACGCCGCCGCGCGCGGTCTCGAACACCGCCGCATCGACATCGGGGTGCAACAACACATTGCGCGCGCTGCGCGGGCCGCTGCAATCGCCGCTGTCGGTCTGGCGGCCGTTGACATAGACGCCGTCGGTATTGGTCATGCCGACCCGCAAGCCGCCGGCGGCGAGGATGTGCGCGATCAGGCGCACGGTGGTGGTTTTGCCATTGGTGCCGGTCACTGCGATCACCGGAATGCGGCCGTCGTCGCCGGGTGCGAACATGTCATTGACGATCGCTTCGCCGACCGCGCGGCCTTTGCCATAAGACGGCGAGAGGTGCATGCGCAAACCGGGCGCGGCGTTGACTTCGACGATGCCGCCGCCTTGTTCTTCGATCGGCTTCAGCACGCTGCCGCACACCAGATCGACGCCGCAGATGTCGAGGCCGATCATTTGCGCCGCCGCTACCGCGCAGGCGGCAACATCGGGATGGACGTCGTCGGTGACGTCGGTGGCGCTGCCGCCGGTGGAAAGATTGGCGTTGTTGCGCAACACGACGCGCTGGCCGCGCGGCGGCACGCTATCGGCGCTCCAACCTTGCACCGCCAGTCGCGCTAATGCAATGTCATCGAAACGAATCTTGGTCAGCGATGTGGCATGACCGCTGCCACGACGCGGATCGCTGTTGACGATATCGACCAACTCGCGCACGGTATGTGTGCCGTCGCCGATCACCAGCGGCGGCTCGCGACGGGCGGCGGCGACCAGCTTGTCGCCCACCACCAGCAGGCGAAAATCGTTGCCGGGGATGTAGCGCTCGACCATCACATCATCACGAAATTGACGCGCGGCGTCGAAGGCGATTTGCATGTGTTCGCGCGAGGCGACGTTGGCGGTGACGCCCTTTCCTTGGTTGCCATCCTTCGGTTTCACCACGACGGGTAAGCCGATTTCATGGGCGGCAGCCCAAGCGTCGTCGGCGCTGACGACCAATCTGCCATGCGGCACCGGCACACCGGCGGCGGCCAGCAGTTTCTTGGTCAATTCCTTGTCTTGCGCGATGGTTTCGGCGATGGCGCTGGTGCTATCCATCTCGGCGGCCTGAATGCGGCGCTGGCGGCTGCCCCAGCCAAACATCACCATGCTGCCCTCGGTCAAACGCCGATAAGGAATGTTGCGCGCCACGGCAGCGGCGACGATGGAACCGGTGCTGGGGCCGAGCCGCACGTCTTCATCCAGATCGCGCAATTGCGCCAGCGCGCCGTCGAGATCGAACGCGCTATCGTCAGCGGCGGCGCTGCATAGTTGCTGCGCTAGTTCGAGCGCCAAGCGGCCGACCGCTTCCTCGGTGTATTCCACCACCACCTGAAAAATACCCGGCTCCAAGGTCGGCGTGGTGCGGCTGAAGGTGACCGGGCAACCGGCTTGCGCCTGCAGGCCGAGCGTGGCCAACTCCAGCACTTGGGCGATCGACACGATATTGTTTTGCCCGGTCGGCTGCAGCGGGCCGATGCCGGGGAAGCGTTCGCGCAAGCGCGCCTCGAAACCGGGGTTGCTGCCGATGGCGATCTTGGCCGGGCTGCAAGCGACCACCGCTTCGATGGCGGTCTGTTGCGTCCAGAGATTCGGGCCGCGCAAAGCGCGAATGCGGGAAACTTCCATGTGATGCCGATCCTATTTTCCTTGCATGGATTGCGGCTCGAAAGTTCGCAATCCGGCGCTAATCAATTGTGGGTCGATGCCCACCGCCCATGCCGCGGCAATCGCAGCGAGTAGGCTTTCCCTATCCTCTGCCACGGCGAAAGCCGGCAGCGGCAGGCTGCTTTCCTTGCCGGCTTGCACCAACACGACTTCGTCATCGCGGCGAAACACCACGCGGCCGCCCTGCTGCCGATGCGCCGCCAGCGCCGGTGTGTTTTCGGCGAGCGCATAAAACAGCACGCTGCCGTCGCACAGCTCGGCCATCGCCACTACCAGCGGATCGGCGGCGTGCAACACGGCCACGCCGTCCGGCAACACCACATCGACCTGGGCGCGCAGCACGTTCGCCACCTGCTCCGCTTCGTGGACATAAAACTCCGCCAGCTCCGACGCGAGCGTCACATCGGTCACGACGCCGACCGCGCAGCGATCATAGGCCAGCCCTTCGGACAAGATCATGCGGCTGCCGTTTTCAAACACCGCCGCCTGCATGTTGCGGTTGATGAGCAGGCGCTGACCGGCGGCCCAGTTGGCGCAATCGCGCTGCTCGATCTGGCGAGCGTTCATATACAGGCCTGTGCTGCAAGCCAGCCCGACGTAGCGGCCGGCGACGTGCAACATCCAAGCCGTCAAGCGCGCGATCAGCGCCGTGCCGCGACTGCCGGCAATGCCGATCAAGGGAATGCGACCGCTGTCCTGCGGCGCGAATAAATGCTCGACGATGGCCGCGCCGACATTGCGCGGCTGGCCGCCGGCCGGCTTGATGTGCGCCAGCAAACCGGGGCTGGCGTTGACTTCGATGATCGCGCCGCGCTGCGCTGCCAGCGGCCGCGCAATATCTTCGGCGACCAAGTCGATGCCGGCGATGTCGAGCCCGACCACGCGCGCGGCGAGGGTCGCCATCGCCGCGACGTCAGGATGGACGGCGTCGGTGACATCCAGCGCGACATTGCCATTGCGCTGGATCAGCACGCGCTGTCCGGCAGCCGGCACGGCGGTCGGCGTCAAATGCTGGCGCTGTAGATCGAGCAGAATTTCGCCGGATGCAGCCGGCTTAATCACGCCCAACGGAAACTCCTCGCTCTCGCCGCGCCGCGGGTCGCTGTTCAACTGCGCATCGACCAGTGCGTTCACGGTCGAAGTGCCGTCGCCGGTGATCCATGCCGCTTCGCCACGGGCGGCGGCGACCACGCGGGAGCCGACCACCAGCAGGCGATGCTCGTTGCCGGGGATGCATTGCTCGACGATCACGCTGCCGTCGTCACCCGCCGTGCGCGCCAACGCAAACGCCGCCAGCACTTCTTCGCGGCTCGACAAATCGAGCGACACGCCGCGGCCGTGATTGCCGTCCTGCGGCTTGATCGCCACCGGCAAGCCGATGTCTTGCGCTGCTTCCCAAGCTGCTTCGGCGCTCTCGACGATCGCGCCTTGCGGCACCGGCACGCCGCAGGAGTGCAGCAACGATTTGGTCAAGTCTTTGTCGCTGGCGATGCCTTCGGCAATCGCGCTGGTGCGGTCGGTTTCGGCAGTCCAGATGCGCCGCTGCGCCGCGCCGTAACCGAGCTGCACCAGATTACCGTCGGTTAGGCGGATGGAGGGAATCTTGCGCTCGGTGGCGGCATCGACGATGTGGGCGGTGCTGGGACCGAGACAGAGCGCATCGACTTGTTCGCGCAAGGCGGCGACGGTGGCCGCGACCTCATACGGCTTGTCCTCGATGGCCGCCATCAGCAAATCGCGGGCGGCGGCTAGCGCGGCGCGGCCGACTTCTTCTTGGCGGGTACGGAAGGCTACTTTGTATACGCCGCGCACCGCGGTCTGGCGCGCCTTGCCGAAACCGGTTTGCATGCCGGCCATGTTTTGTAATTCCAACACCACGTGTTCGAGGATATGCCCCGCCCAAGTGCCTTCGCGCAGGCGTTCGAGAAAGCCGCCGCGCGTGCCGACACCGCAGCGATGCTCGATCAAACCGGGCAGCCAAGTGGTCAGGCGTTCGTACAAACCGGGGATGGTGTTGGAGGGGGCGTCTTCCAGCGCGCCGATATCGACCCAAGCTTCGATCACTTGACGATACGTCCAGATGTTCGGCCCGCGCAGACAGGTCACGCGCAGAAACGCGATGGTTTTATTGGTCATGTTTCACTATGTATGGAAGGCCTTCATGTCCTTCCGCGTTCGGCAAGCATCAAACCGTTCCGTCGGGCGGCGCAGAAATATTTATCGCCGCGTTCAACCGCTTTGACGCTTGAGCCGTTTATGCTTGATTCATTTAACGAATTGCCTGTGCTTTTGTTATAGGCAAATCCCCACATCCCTGAAACACCGTTGCAAAAGGCGCAAGCCCAGCGCAGAACCATTCCAGAATGACAAGCTTCATCCACGCTAACCCTGCTGCCGATTCCGCCAGCCTCGTCCTCCCGCCGACTTGGCAAACGGCCGTCGCGGCGCAACTGGATTCTGATGAGAACGTTATCGCGTGGCTGCAGGTTGACCTCGACGCCAAACTTCATTTCACCGACGGCTTGCTGGTCTTGACCGAGCGCCGCTTGCTTGCGCGTGCAGCGGGCGAGGACGGTTGGCGCGACTGGATTTTCCGTGCAGATTTGTCATTGCAGCATCACGATCACGCCGGCGTCGGCCATCTGGCATTGATCGACGCTCAAGGGCAATTGGCGGCGTGGCGCTTCACCCTCGGTCACAATCTGAGCGCGCTGCGCCTGCTCGACCAATTCGCCTTACGCCAGCAAGCCGCGCTGTCCGGCCAGCCGCCGCAAGAACCGGAGCGCAATGCCTGCCCGACCTGCAAAGCGCCGTTGGAAGCCGATCAGGAAGAATGCCCGGTCTGCAGCCGCGTCATCCACACCCCGCCTTCGACCTGGACCCTGTTCCGCCTGTGGCGCTTCGCCAAGCCATACAAGGGTGCGCTCTTGGCCGGTTTCTTTCTGACCCTGCTCGGCACCGCCGCCTCGATGGTGCCGCCTTATTTGTCGATGCCGCTGATGGACAAAGTGCTGATCCCTTACCAGAACGGCAAGCAGATCGACCCGATGCTGGTCGGCCAGTATCTCGGCGGCTTGCTGGCGGCAGCGCTGCTGGCCTGGGGCTTGAGCTGGGCCAAGACTTACATTCTGGCGCTGGTGTCGGAACGCATCGGCGCCGACTTACGCACCACCACCTACGAACATTTGCTGCGGCTATCGCTGGAATACTTCGGCGGCAAACGCACCGGCGATTTGATGTCGCGCATCGGCAGCGAAAGCGACCGCATCTGCGTGTTCCTGTCGCTGCACTTGCTCGACTTCGCCACCGACGTGCTGATGCTGGCGATGACGGCGGCGATTTTGTTTTCCATCGACCCGTGGCTGGCGCTCGTCACCTTGCTACCGCTGCCGATCATTGCTTGGATGATCCACGTGGTGCGCGACAAGTTGCGCACCGGCTTCGAGAAAATCGACCGCGTCTGGGGCGAAGTCACCAACGTGCTGGCCGACACCATTCCCGGCATCCGCGTGGTGAAAGCCTTTGCCCAGGAAAAGCGCGAAGCCGACCGCTTCCGCGAAGCCAACCAGCACAACCTCGCCGTCAACGATCGACTGAATAAAACGTGGTCGCTGTTCTCGCCCAGCGTGTCGCTGCTGACCGAACTGGGTTTGCTGGTGGTGTGGGGCTTCGGCATCTGGCAAGTCGCACGCGGCCAAATCACGGTCGGCGTGCTGACCGCTTTCATCGCCTACATCAGCCGCTTCTACGGCCGACTGGATTCGATGAGCCGCATCGTTTCGGTAACACAGAAATCGGCTTCAGCCGCCAAGCGCATTTTCGATATCCTCGACCATGTATCGAGCGTGCCGGAACCGGCGCAACCAGTGAAAATGCAAGAAGTGCAGGGCAGAATCGACATCATCGACGTCGGTTTCCGCTATGGCAACCGCGCCGTCAATCGCGGCATCAACCTCAGCATCAAGCCCGGCGAAATGATCGGCTTGGTCGGTCACAGCGGTTCCGGCAAGAGCACTTTGGTCAACTTGATCTGCCGCTTCTACGACGTCGCCGAAGGCGCGATCCGGCTCGACGGCACTGACATTCGCGCCTTCGCCATCGCCGATTACCGCCGCAACATCGGGCTGGTGCTGCAGGAACCTTTCCTATTTTTCGGCACCATCGCCGAGAACATCGCCTACGGCAAACCGGATGCCAGCCGCGCCGAAATCATGGCGGCCGCACGCGCGGCGCACGCGCACGAATTCATCCTGCGCCTGCCGCAAGGCTACGACTCGATGGTGGGCGAACGCGGCCAAGGCTTGTCCGGCGGCGAGCGCCAGCGCATCTCGATCGCGCGTGCGCTCTTGATCGACCCGCGCATCCTGATCCTCGACGAAGCCACCTCCTCGGTCGATTCGGAAACCGAAAAAGAAATCCAGAAAGCGCTCGACAATCTGGTGCAAGGCCGCACCACCATCGCCATCGCCCACCGCCTCTCGACCCTGCAGCGCGCCGACCGGCTGGTGGTGCTCGATCGCGGGCAAGTGGTGGAAGAGGGTAGCCATGATGATTTGATGGCGCGCGAGGGCGCTTACTATCGGCTGTATCAGGCGCAGGCGCGCAATGGCGAGTTGGTTGATAGTGGGGAGGAGGAATAGCCAGCATGGGAACTTCTTTTTTGAACCACGGCGGGCACGGCGAAAAGCGGATCACTCCTTCCCCTTCAAGGGGAAGGCGGGGATGGGGATGGGTTGAATGCGGCACACACCCCATCCCCACCCTAACCCTCCCCTTGAAGGGGAGGGAAGATGAAGGTTTGCGCCGTGTTCGCCGTGCCCGCCGTGGTTAAATTATTTTTTGCCGACACAACATGCCTGACTTCACTCTCACCCGCACCCCCTTCGGCAAGTTAACCTTGATCCGCGCCGATGGCGAACGCTTAGAAAACGTCTCCCCAGTGCGCGCCTTCCCGATTCAAGCGCCGGACGAGGGCATCGCCTTGGTCAGTCCCGACGGCAGCGAAGTGGCGTGGATCGCGCGCCTGTCCGATTTGCCAAACGCAACGCGGCAACTGATCGAGGAAGAACTGGCCGGGCGCGAATTCATGCCCGAGATCGCCCGCATCGAAACCGTCAGCAGCTTCGCCACGCCCTGCACCTGGACCGTCGCCACCGATCGCGGGCAAACCAGCTTCGTGCTGCGCGGCGATGAAGATATCCGTCGCATCGGCAAGTCCTCGCTGCTGATCGCCGACAACCACGGCATTCATTTCCTGATCCGCGACCTGCAGGCGCTCGACCGCCACAGCCGCAAGATACTCGATCGCTTTCTTTGACTTTTGGGCGACGCCGCACCGCAGAACACTGCTTTTCGCTCACATCGTGCCATTTATGGTGTATAGTACATCCATGTACACACATCGAGGCAGATGCTATGCAAACAACCAAAGCATTCCGCAATGGCAATTCCCAAGCGGTTCGCATTCCGTCCGAGCTGGCTTACGAGCGCACCGATATCGAACTGGAGATTGAACGTGTTGGGGAAGAGATTCGGATTCGTCCTGCGCGACGCCCTCTCGGTGGCGTCCTGAAGAAATTCGCCAAATTCAGCGCCGGCTTCATGGCAGAGGGTCGCGCAGATCAAGAGCAAGCAGATCGGGAGTTGCTGTAATGGCGCTTTTTATGCTCGACACGAATATGTGCATCTACCTGATGAAAAACCAACCTGAGCAGGTGGCTAAGCGATTCGCGCAATGCTATGTAGGAGATGTCGTGATGTCGGCAATAACCTATGCTGAGTTGGAATTCGGCGTAACGGTTTCCGAGAACAGCGCGCGCGAGCGCCGCAATCTCGCTTCCCTTGTTGAAGATATTCCGGTGGTATCGTTTGATCTCGAGGCTGCTACCGCTTATGGGCCAATCAGGGAAGCCACGCGCGATCGCAAAAAAGACCAACTCGATAAGTTAATTGCCTCGCATGCCGTATCACTCGGCGTGATTCTCGTCACGAACAATGTGCATGATTTTGCGGCGTATCCTGGGTTGAGAATCGAAAACTGGCTAACCGTATAGCAAAGACAAGCTAAGGCTGCATTGAATAAGGGCTGCACTGATAAGCGTGACCCTAACTGATAAAGCTGAATGGTGTCTGCTGACATTACGCCGTCCTTTAGAGTGACGACCATGTCAAGACGCACCGGGTAAAATGCCGGATCACCGCTTTCCACCGCACTCATGAATCGCCTCCAACAAGCCACCCGCGCCTGTCTGTCACTGCTGATACTGGCCGGCTGCCTCAGTGGCTGCGTCACGCAACCGCCGACCAGCGTCGATGCCGCACCGCCGGCGCAGTGGTATGCGCCGCTGCCGCACGACGGCAAGCTAACCGACTTGACGCAATGGTGGCAGCAGCAGGGCGATCCGTTGTTGGTGGAATTGATTACGGCGGCAGAGGCGGTCAGTCCGACGGTGGCGGCGGCGCAATCACGGCTGGAGCAGGCGCGCGCCAGCCGCGCCGAGGCGGTCGCATCTTTTCTGCCGACGCTGGATGCCTCGGTCAGCGCCACCCGCGCCAATGGCCAGCCGCTGGCGCTGCCGACCGGCACCACGGTGCGACGCAGCCTTACGACTTCGTGGGAAACCGATTTGTTCGGCGGTGCGCGCACCTATTGGCGCGGCACCATCGCCCGTCACGAAGGCGCGCAAGCTGGCTGGCATGACGCGCGGGTGTCGGTCGCGGCCGAAACCGCCAATCAATATTACGAACAGCGCGCTTGCGAGCAACTGGCGCGCATCACCCGCGCCGACGCCGATTCGCGCGCCGAAACCGCGCGCCTGTCCGAGCTGAGCGCCAAGGCCGGCTTCACCGCGCCGGCCACCGCCGCGCTGGCGCGTGCGGCTGCTGCCGAAGGCAATGGCCGCGCCGTGCAGCAGCAAGCGCAATGCGATCTCGGCGTCAAAGCGCTGGTCGCGCTGACGGCAATCAACGAAACCGATTTACGCAAGAAATTCGCCGCCCATCCCATCACCTCAACTGCGCCTTCTGCCGACGCCACCATCGCCATCGACAGTCTGCCGGCAAACATTCTGGCGCAGCGGCCAGACGTGTTCGCCGCCGATGCCGAGGTGGCCGCCGCCAGCGCCGATGTCGGCGCGGCGCGGGCGCAACGTTATCCGCGCCTGCGCTTGCTCGGCTCGATCGGCCGCACCCGCTTCATGAGCAACGACTTGAATTTCGCCAACGACACTTGGTCGTTCGGCCCATTGTCGATCAGCTTGCCGCTATTCGACGGCGGCAAACGCACGGCGCAGATCGATGCGGCGCAAGCGCGTTACGAAGAAGCCGTCGCCCAGTACCGCGCCAAGGTGCGGCAGGCGGTGCGCGAAGTAGAAGAAGCGCTGGTCAATCTGCACAGCACGGCGCTGCGCAGCATCGATGCGCAAACAGCGGTCGATGGCTACCGCGCCTCTTTCGCCGGCACCGAATCACGCTATCAAACCGGACTGGCCAGCCTGGTCGAACTGGAAGAATCGCGCCGCACCCGACTCGCCGCCGAAACCGCGCAAGTGACGCTGCAGCGCGAACGACAGGCGGCTTGGGTGGCGCTGTATCGCGCCGCCGGCGGCGGCTGGTCGCGCCCGACTAGCGACGTGGTCGGCCTGCGCCAGCACGAGCACAACAACGACGGCCAAGACAAACATGATTGATACTCCTCCCTCCGACATGACGCCACGCCTCCCGCTCAAGCCTGCAAGCTTCGCCGTCGCCGCTCTCTTCGGCATCGCCGCCATCGCCTTCTTCAGCGCGCAATCGAACGCGGCCGACGACAAGAAAGCCGCCATCAAACCGGCGCTGACCGTATCGAGCATCAAGCCGGCACACACCACACTGCCGATCAAGCTGGCCGCCAACGGCAACATCATGGCCTGGCAAGAAGCGATCGTCGGTAGCGAAGCCAACGGCTTGCGTATCGCCGAAGTGAAAGCCAATGTCGGCGATCGCGTGCTCGCCGGTCAGGTGTTGGCGCAGTTCGCCGGCGAAACGGTGGCGGCCGATCTGGCGCAAGCCAAGGCCTCGCTGATGGAAGCCGACGCCAATGCCGCCGACGCCGCCGGCAACGCCGCCCGCGCGCGTACGCTGCAAGCCACCGGCGCGCTCTCGACCCAGCAAATCAATCAATACCTGACCGCCGAGCAAACCGCCAAGGCGCGCGCCGAAGCAGCGAAAGCCATGCTGGCAGTGCAAAAGCTGCGCTTCAAGCAAGTACAAGTGGTCGCGCCCGACGATGGCGTGATTTCGGCGCGCAGCGCCACCGTCGGCGCAGTGGTGCCGGCCGGCACCGAATTGTTCCGCATGATCCGCAAAGGTCGGCTGGAGTGGCGTGCCGAAGTCACCGCCAGCGAACTGGGTCGCATCCGCACCGGCATGGCGGCGCAATTGGTCGCGGCGAATGGCACAACGCTGACTGGCAAAGTCCGCATGACCGCACCCACCGTCGATCCGCAAAGCCGCGCCGCGCTGGTGTATGTCGATCTCGATCCGACGACCGACAAGATCGCACCGCCCAAGGCCGGCATGTACGCACGCGGCGAATTCGATCTCGGTACATCGGCCGCGCTGACCGTGCCGCAAGAAGCGGTGGTGCTGCGCGATGGTTTCAGCTACGTGTTCCGCGTCAATGCCGACCAGCACGTCAGCCAGCTCAAGATCAAGACCGGCCGCCGCATCGGCGATCAGGTGGAAGTGCTGGAAGGTCTGCCGCCCGATGCGGCGGTGGTCGCCGCCGGTGCGGGCTTCCTCAACGACGGCGATCTGGTGAAAGTCGTGGCCGCGACCGCAACAACGACAACAACCGCAGCATCCACTCCTTCCAAATAAGGCTCGCCCGCGATGATGAATGTCTCGTCCTGGTCGATCAAGAACCCGATCCCGGCGTTGATGCTGTTCGTGCTGCTGACGTTCGCCGGGCTGATTTCCTTCAGTGCGATGAAGGTGCAGAACTTTCCCGACATCGAACTGCCGACCGTGATCGTGTCGGCTTCGCTGCCGGGCGCAGCGCCGTCGCAACTGGAAACCGAGGTCGCGCGCAAGCTGGAAAACGCCATCGCCACCGTGCAGGGTCTGAAGCATCTGTACACCAAGGTGCAGGATGGCGGCGTCACGCTGACCGCTGAATTCCGCCTGGAGAAGCCGGTGCAGGAAGCGGTGGACGATGTGCGTTCGGCGGTGGCGCAAGTGCGCGCCGATCTGCCGGGCGATTTGCGCGATCCGGTCATCAACAAAATGAATCTGGCCGGCCAGCCGGTGCTGGCCTTCACCATTTCCTCGCCCGGCATGGATGCCGAAGCGCTGTCCTGGTTCGTCGATAACGACATATCGCGCAAACTGTTGGCGGTGCGCGGCGTCGGCGCGGTCACGCGCGTCGGCGGCGTCACGCGCGAGGTGCGGGTGGCGCTCGATCCGCTCAAGCTGCAAGCGCTGGGCGCATCCGCCGCCGACATCTCGCGTCAGTTGCGGCAATCGCAATTGGAAACCGCTGGCGGCCGCGTCGATCTCGGCAACGGCGAGCAGCCGATCCGCACCATCGCCACCGTCAAGACCGCCGAAGAACTGGCGCGCATGGACTTGGCTTTGAGCGACGGCCGCCACATCCGTCTCGATCAAGTCGCCAGCGTCACCGATACCTTTGCCGAACCACGCTCGGCGGCATTCTTGAACGGCAAGCCGGTGGTCGGCTTCGAGGTAGCGCGCAGCAAGGGCGAGAGCGAAGTCTCGGTCGGCGCCGCCGTGCAAAAAGCGCTGACGGACATGAAGGCGCAACACCCCGGCCTCGTCATCACCGAAGCCTTCAACTTCGTCACGCCGGTGGCGGAAGAATACGAAGGCTCGATGCACCTGCTGTACGAAGGCGCGATTTTGGCGGTGATCGTGGTCTGGTTGTTCTTGCGCGATTGGCGCGCTACTTTTGTTTCAGCGGTGGCGCTGCCGCTGTCGGTCATTCCCGCTTTCATCGGCATGGAATTGCTCGGCTTCTCGGTCAACGTGGTGACGCTGCTGGCGCTGTCGCTGGTGGTCGGCATTTTGGTGGATGATGCCATCGTCGAAGTGGAAAACATCGTGCGCCATCTGCGCATGGGCAAGACGCCGTTTCAAGCGGCGATGGAAGCGGCCGACGAAATCGGCCTAGCGGTGATCGCCACCACCTTCACGCTGATTTCGGTATTCCTGCCGACCGCCTTCATGAGCGGCATCCCCGGCAAGTTCTTCAAGCAATTCGGCTGGACCGCGTCGCTGGCGGTGTTTGCCTCGCTGGTGGTGGCGCGCATGTTGACGCCGATGATGTCGGCCTACATCCTCAAACCCTTCGTCGGCGAACATGCCGATCCGAAGTGGATGACCCATTACATGCGCTGGGCAACCTGGTGCCTGCAACACCGCAAGGCCACCATGCTCGCCGGTACCGCTTTCTTCATCGGCTCGATCGCGCTGATTCCGCTGCTGCCGACCGGCTTCATCCCGCCCGACGACAATTCGCAAACCCAGGTCTATCTCGAATTGCCGCCGGGCGCGACGCTGGAACAAACCCGCGCCACCGCCGAGCAGGCGCGGCTGCTGATCGACAAGGTCAAGCACGTCAAGAGCACCTACACCACCATCGGCGGCGGCAGCGCCGGCGGCGATCCCTTCGCGCCGCAAGGCGCGGGTGAAGTACGCAAGGCGACCCTGACCGTGCAACTCAGCGAACGCACGTCGCGGCCACGCAAGCAAGGCATCGAAAATCAAATACGCGTCGCGCTGGAAAATTTGCCGGGCGCACGCAAGCGCGTCGGCCTCGGCGGCGGCGGCGAAAAATATATTCTGGTGTTGACCGGCGACGATCCCGTCACGCTCGGCACGGCGGCGCTGGCGGTGGAAAAAGATTTACGCACCATCAAAGGCTTGGGCAACATCGCCTCAACCGCCAGCCTGATCCGTCCCGAGATCGCGGTACGCCCCGACTTCGCCCGCGCTGCCGACCTCGGTGTGACCAGCGCCGCCATCGGCGACACGCTGCGCATCGCCACCTTGGGCGACTACGACATGTCGCTGGCGAAGATGAATCTGTCGCAACGCCAAGTGCCGATCGTGGTCAAGCTCGACGCCGATGCGCGCAAAGATTTGAGCGTGCTGGAACGCTTGAGCGTGCCCGGCGCGAAAGGCCCGGTGATGCTGGGGCAGGTGGCGTCGCTTGACATCGCCGGCGGTCCGGCGGTGATCGACCGCTACGACCGCGCGCGCAACATCAATTTCGAGATCGAATTGTCCGACGTGCCGTTGGGCGAAGCGACCGCAGCGGTGAAGAAGCTGCCCGCCATCGTCAATCTGCCGCCCGGCGTGCACGTGGTCGAAGTGGGCGACGCCGAAGTGATGGGCGAACTGTTCGCCAGCTTCGGTTTGGCGATGCTAACCGGCGTGCTGTGCATCTACATCGTGCTGGTGCTGCTGTTCAAAAATTTCCTGCACCCGGTCACCATCCTCGCCGCGCTGCCGCTGTCGCTTGGCGGCGCTTTCGTCGGCTTGCTGGTGGCGCAAAAAAGTTTTTCGATGCCCTCGCTGATCGGCTTGATTATGTTGATGGGCATCGCCACCAAGAATTCGATCCTGCTGGTGGAATACGCTATCGTCGCCCGCCGCGAGCATGGTTTGTCCCGCACCGAAGCGCTGCTCGACGCCTGCCACAAACGCGCCCGGCCGATCATCATGACCACGCTGGCGATGGGCGCCGGCATGCTGCCGATCGCCATCGGCCTCGGCGCGGCCGACCCCAGCTTCCGTTCGCCGATGTCGATCGCCGTGATCGGCGGTTTGATTACCTCCACCGTGCTGAGTTTGCTGATGGTGCCGGTGGTGTTTACCTACATGGATGATTTGAAAGAAGGCTGGCATCGCGTGATAGAGAAGGTGCGCCACCCGCGCGGCCGCCACATTGAGCCATGACACACCCCTTATCAAAACAAAAGAACCGTCCATGAAAATCCTGCTGCGCGGCCTGAAATGGCTGTCCCTCTCCATCCTCGCATTGATTGTCGCCCTGTTGTTGTGCTGGTGGCTGATCCCCGACCAAAAACTCGACCCCGGCGCGCAAGCCTTGCTGGCGTCGCCGACGCTGCCGCCGGCGGAACAGAATGCCTACTTCCTGCTGTGGGGCATGAAGGCCTCGCCGGAACTCGACGCCCACGCGGTCGGCCAACAAATCGTCGCCGAGCATGAAAAACTGCTGGCCGCCGGCAAGGTAGAAAGCCTCGATCCCGACAAATTCTACGGCGCACATCCCGCCAAACTGAAACCGGCGCGCGACCGCTGCGACTTCGATCGCCAGCAATGCCTGACCGCTTACCAAAATGCCGAGCGGCAGATCCGCGCGGAGTTTGCCAGCAATGCGCGCTACATCGAACGCTATCGCAGCTTGCGCACTTATCCGCAGTACGCCGAACGCGTGCTGAACATGACCGCCACTTCGCGCCTCCCCGACTACGCCACGACGGTCAACCTGAGCGGCCTGCTGGATGCTTGGATCGCGTTGCAAGTCGCCAGCCCCGCCACGCGCAAAGCCGCGCTGGACGAACTGGCGGCGGAAATCGCTGTGTGGAAACGCTTGCTGCACGACAGCGACAGCCTGATCTCGCAAATGATTTGCGTGGCCATCCTGCACCACAAATACCGGCTGGCGAGCGAGATCATGAGCGCCTATCCCGACACCGCGCGCCAGTACTCGGCGCAGATGACGCAAATCACCGCGCCGTTGAGCGACAAAGAAATCGATTTTCCGCGCGCGCTGGCAAGCGAGTTCCGTTTCAGCGCCAGCATCTTCCAAGATTTGCGGCATGAGCTGGACACCAACGCCATACCCGCCGTCACCACCGGCGACAAGATCGGCAAATTTCTGGCGCGTCTGGGTGCCTATCGCGCCAATGCCAGCATCAACCAGAGGTACGCCACGCACCAGAAAATCAGCGCGCTCTATGCCGACAACCCGCAGCAACTCCTGGCCGCCCCATCGGCAACGCGATCGAATCCCGACCCCGTGAACTGGTGGAATCCGGCCACGTATTTCTACAACCCGGTCGGCAATCTGCTGGCCAGCATCGGCGACCCGGACTTCAGCCAATACGCCTTCCGCCTGCACGACTTGCGCGCCTATACCCGCATGGTCGAACTGCAACGCCGCATCGTCGAAGCCGGCATCGCGCCGGATCACATCTCCGCCGCGCTGAACAACGTCGGCGCAAATCTGACGAATCCTTACACCGGCCAACCCTTCGACTACGACGCCGCCGCGCAAACGCTTTCCTTCGCCGGTCATGGTGAAAAATTCCTGAGCAAGGGGCGGATGCAAGTGGAACTGGGCAAGCGCTAAATCCGACGGCCGCGCGACGACATGGGCACCCTACTCGCCATCGACGGCCTCAACATCGTCCGGCGCATTTTTGAAGCCGGCGACGAGCCCGACCTCGCGCGCAAGGCGGACACCGCAATCCGCCATGCGCTGTCCGCCTTCCGCAAGCTGCGCAACTTGCACCAGCCGACCCATGTGCTGGCCGCCTTCGACTTCGGCGGCTCCACATGGCGGCACGCGCGCTATCCCGCCTACCGCGCCAACCGCTCGCCGATGCCGACGGAATTGCGCGACGCCTTGCCCGGCTTGCACGATGAGTTGGCGGCGCTCGGTCTGAAAGTGCTCGCCATTCCCGAAGTGGAAGCCGACGACGTGATCGCCACCGCCGTGCTGCGCTGGCTGCACGAACAGCGCGGCGAGGCCATCGTCGTCTCCACCGACAAGGACTTGCACAGCCTGATCGCGCACGGCGCATTGCTGTGGGATCACTTCAAGAATGAATGGCACGACCGCGCCTGGGTCGAACACAAATTCGGCGTGCCGCCGGAACTGCTGCCCGACCTGCTGGCGTTAACCGGCGACGCCGCCGACAACATCCCCGGCGTCTCGAAAATCGGCGGCAAAACTGCCGCCCGCCTGCTGCATAGCTACGGCAACCTCGACAAGATCATGGCCGGCGCCGGCATCCTGAAAGACACGCTGGGCGAACGACTGCGCAAGGAGCGCGACCTGCTGTATCTGTCGCGCGAACTGGTGGCGTTGAAGACCGATGTGGTGCTGGGCGTGACGTGGAAGATGCTGGCGGTGGAGATGAATGGGACGAGTTGATCGGCTCTTTCAAAATGACATCCAAGTTCATGGCTCCGCACGACGCCCGTTCCCGCTTGAACCCCCCGGCAAAAGGCAATACCATGGCATCACCAAAAACCGCCTGACCGCACACACATCCTGGCGCGGCTAATCCATCCGGCCGGACGCTCGCCATCGATCTGATCGAAGAAGCACTCAGCATGTCCATTGGCCTCACCATAAAATACAATCAATCAAGCATGTGAAAGCGTGAACATCACAAGCCGTTGAATACCTGAAAAAATACAAGCATGGCAATCAAGAAGTCCGAGCTTTACTCCTCCCTCTGGTCCGGCTGCGACGAACTGCGCGGCGGCATGGACGCCAGCCAGTACAAGGACTATGTGCTCGTCCTGCTCTTCATCAAGTACGTCAGCGACAAATACGCCGGCCAGCCCTTCGCGCCCATCGTGCTACCCGAAGGCGCCAGCTTCCAGGACATGGTGGCGCTGAAGGGCAAGCCCGATATCGGCGACCAGATCAACAAGAAAATCATCGCCCCGCTGGCCAATGCCAACAAGCTGACCGACATGCCGGACTTTAACGATCCGAACAAGCTCGGCAGCGGCAAGGAAATGGTCGAGCGGCTCAGCAACCTGATCGCGATTTTCGAAAACCCGGCGCTGGATTTCTCGAAGAACCGCGCCGAGGGCGACGATATCCTGGGCGACGCCTACGAATACCTGATGCGCCACTTCGCCACCGAGAGCGGCAAGAGCAAGGGGCAGTTCTACACCCCGGCCGAAGTCAGCAGGGTGATCGCCCAGGTGCTCGGCATCCGCGAAGCGCAAACCGGCCCGGACACCACCGTGTATGACCCGACCTGCGGCTCTGGTTCACTGTTGCTGAAAGTCGCGGACGAAGCGCGCACCACGGTCACCCTCTACGGCCAGGAAAAGGATGGCGCCACCAGCGGCCTGGGGCGCATGAACATGATCCTGCATAACAACCCGACCGCACTGATCATGGCCGGCAATACGCTGACCGACCCCAAGTTCAAGGATGGCGAGCTGCTGAAGACTTTCGATTACGTGGTCGCCAATCCGCCGTTTTCCGACAAGCGCTGGAGCAACGGGCTCGATCCGCTGCACGATCCGTTCGAGCGCTTTAGTGGTCCGGGCGGCTTCGGCGCGCCGCCCGCCAAGCAGGGCGATTATGCCTATCTGCTGCACATCGTCCGTTCGCTCAAAAGCACCGGCCGCGGCGCCTGCATCCTGCCGCACGGCGTGCTATTTCGTGGCAATGCGGAAGCCGACATCCGCAAGAATCTGGTGCGGCGCGGCTACATCAAGGGCATCATCGGTTTGCCGGCCAACCTGTTCTACGGCACCGGCATCCCGGCCTGCATCATCCTCATCGACAAGCAGCATGCGGCGGCGCGCAAGGGCATCTTCATGATCGACGCCAGCAAGGGCTACATGAAGGATGGCCCGAAAAACCGCCTGCGCGCGCAAGATATCCACAAGATCGTCGACACCTTCCGCAAGGGCGAAGCCATCGAACGCTATGCGCGCATGGTCGGCATCGAGGAAATCGAAAAGAACGATTACAACCTCAACCTGCCGCGCTATATCGACAGCAGCGAGCCGGAAGACTTGCAGGATATCGAAGGCCATCTGAAGGGCGGCATCCCCGAGCGCGACATCGAAGCGCTGCACGATTACTGGGCCGTCTGCCCCAGGCTGAAAACCGCGCTGTTCAAGCCGAACCGGCCCGGCTATGCCGACCTGGCGGTGGACCAGAACGCCGTCAAGTCCACCATCCACGGCCACCCGCAGTTCGCCGCCTTCATCGCTGACATGCAGGCCCACTTCGCCGCCTGGCGCGAGCAGACCGCGCCGACGCTCAAGGCGCTGCAAGCCGGCTGCCATCCGAAGGACATCATCAATGAATTGTCCGAAAGCCTGCTGGCCCACTACAAGGGCAAGCCGCTGATCGACGCTTACGATATCTACCAGCACCTGATGGATTACTGGGCGAGCGTCATGCAGGACGATTGCTACCTGATCGCCGCCGATGGCTGGCAGGCGCAGACCTATCGCATCATCGAGACGAAGAAAGGCAAGGATGGCAAGCCCGGCAAGCAGATCGACAAGGGCTGGGCCTGCGACCTGGTGCCGAAATCCCTGATCGTCGCGCGCTATTACGCGAAGGAGCAGGCGGCCATCGACCGGCTCGCCGCCGAACTGGAAAGCGTCACATCAAAGCTCGCCGAACTGGAAGAGGAGCACGGCGGCGAGGAAGGCGCGTTGGCGGAACTGGACAAGGTCAACAAGGCGCATGTCGCCGCGCGGCTGAAGGAGATCAAGGGGGACAAGGACGCGAAAGAGGAAGCGGCGGTGCTGAATGACTGGCTTATGCTCAATGGCGAAGAAGCGGAATTGAAAAAGCGCCTGAAGGATGCGGAAAGCGAACTGGATGCGAAGGCATATGCGCATTACGGCAAGCTCGCCAAGGAGGAAGTCAAGGCGCTGGTGGTAGAGGACAAGTGGCTGGCGAGGCTTGATGCGGATATTCATGGGGAAATGAACCGCATCAGTCAGGAGCTAACGCAACGTGTCAAGGAATTGGCTAATCGCTATGCTGAGCCACTGCCAAAGATTGTCTATCAAATGAGCGAATTAGAAGCCAAGGTAAACCAACATTTAGCAAAGATGGGGTTTGCATGGAACTAATACCTAAGTACAAGAAAACCGAAGTGGGAATAATTCCCAAAGATTGGAACGCTGAAACTATTGGCCAATACGTTGAAATCAAGAGTGGAGA
>JAFECY010000256.1 GCA_018241865.1 Pseudomonadota bacterium
ACAAGGCTGGCAGGTTAACGCAATCCGATTGAAAGTGCAAGTTGGAAAAAGTCTTGAAAAATCAATTATTTCCAAGCAATTGACGCTATCCGGGAAAGCGTTGTCCGCCTTTTCCGAGCTGGAAAATACGCTAGACACGCACCCACGTAATGCTGGTTTGAAAGCCGCCCTACATGCCATGCTGACGCGGCACGGGCATGCCAAATAATGACCAATGGTTCATGGCCATCATCAAGTTTGCAGCGTGAAATGACGGGGAAATTTTAGCGGACGCTCAATTTAGCGCCCACTCCTGACCTGCTTGACGAACATAACCGCTGGGAGCGGTATTCAGATCGTCAAAACTGACGACTTCGTACGCATCCGGCTGCGCCAGCAAGGCGCGCAGCAACTGGTTGTTTAAACCGTGACCCGATTTGTGGGCAGAATAACTCGCCAACAAGGGATGGCCGGCCAAGTAGAGGTCGCCGATCGCGTCCAGTATTTTGTGCCGGACGAATTCGTTTTCATAACGCAGGCCATCAGGATTGAGAATGCGGTACTCATCCATGACGATGGCATTTTCCAGCGAACCACCCCGCGCCAAACCCATGCCGCGCAGGGTTTCGACATCCTGCATAAAACCGAAAGTCCGCGCCCGGGCGATTTCTTTGACATACGATTGCACGTCGAAATCGATTTCGGCAGTCTGGCCGGTGCCATCCACGGCCGGGTGATTAAATTCGATGAAGAATTGCAGCTTGTAGCCATTGTAAGGTTCCAGCCGCGCCCATTTCTCCTGCGCCCCTTGGCCTTCGCGTACCTCGATTGGCTGTTTGACCCGGATGAATTTCTTGGGAGCACCCTGTTCCTGCAAACCCGCCTGCTGCAGCAGAAACACGAAGGATGAAGCCGAGCCATCCATGATCGGAATTTCCTCGGCGGTCACGTCGATGTACAAATTGTCGATGCCGAGGCCGGCGCACGCCGACATCAAATGCTCGACTGTCGAGATTTTCGCCCCATCCTTGGCCAACGTGGACGCCATGCGGGTATCGCCGACCGTCAGAGCCTGAGCCGGTAAATCGACCGGAGGATCGAGATCGACGCGGCGGAACACGATGCCGGTATCAGGCGCAGCGGGACGCAGGGTGAGTTCGACCTTGGTGCCGGAATGCAGCCCGACGCCGATCGTTTTCACCAATTGCTTAATAGTTCGCTGTTTCAACATAGTGACGATTATATCAACTTACCAATGGGTCACTTGTTACCAGATGCAAGCATCACCACGAAAAACGGCGCGTCAACATTGACGCGCCGTTTTTCTGACAGATCCGGCCAGCAATCAAGTGAGCTGTTTTAACAGAGTCTCGGCATCCGACACCTCGAATTTGCCGCCCTCTTCCACATTCAATTGCTTGACCACACCATCTTCGATCAGCATCGAGTAACGCTGCGAGCGCGTACCCAAGCCGCCCTTGCTGAAATCGGCGTCCAGTCCAATCGACTTGGTGAAATCCGCATTACCGTCGGACAGCATGCGGACGATGCCGACGGCATGCTGATCGCGCCCCCATGCACCCATCACGAACGGATCGTTGACGGCGATGCACCAGATTTCATCAATACCCTTATTTTTGAAATCGGCGGCATGTTGCACGTAACCCGGCACATGCTTGGCCGAGCAAGTCGGCGTGTAAGCACCGGGGACGGCGAACACGGCGATTTTCTTGCCCTTCACCAGATCGGCGACATTAAATTTGTTGGGCCCGAGTGCGCAGCCCTCGGTTTCGACTTCGATGAATTCACGCAGTTCGCCTTGCGGCAGGCGGTCGCCAATTTTGATGGTCATGGTGGATTCCTTATGAAATGTTGGGGACAGAGTACCGCTACGCCTCACTCTTTCCCACAATACAAAAAATGTGTTGGGGACAGAGCGCCACTACACTTAACGCTTTCCCGCAATACCTGAAATAAAAACGCCGCGCCGGCTCAAGCCAGACGCGGCGTGTTCAACGCAGTATGCCTCTTTCCGGCGAATCCTGCAGACGGACCACCGGCCGTCCGCAGAAATCGCGATCAATCGGCTTGCTTACGCAGAAAAGCCGGAATGTCGTAAGTTTCCATGCCGTTCTTTTCCAGCGCGCGCACCGTTTCCGAAGCCGACGTCGCCCCACGACGCCAGACCGTCGGTGTCGCCAAATTATCGAAAGCCGGCGCAGAAGGTTGCGACATACCTGCCTGTTGCTGCAAGCCACCCAACGCAGCGATCGGCTCATTGTGCGTACCGGTACGCAGCACCGGCGTTTGCACCAATTGCACGTTTTTGCGAGCACGGCCTAGGCCGGTGGCGACCACGGTGACGCGGATGTCGTCGCCCATGTTGTCATCGTAGGCAATGCCTTGTGCAATCGATGCATCCGACGCAGCGAAGGCACGTACCGTCGCCATCACTTCTTTGATTTCCTTACCCTTTAAGCTGCGGCTGGCGGTGACATTGACCAACACGCCGCGCGCGCCGGACAGGTCGATGCCGTCCAGCAGCGGCGATGCCACGGCCTGCTCGGCAGCGATGCGGGCGCGATCGACGCCGGAAGCGGTGGCCGTGCCCATCATAGCCTTGCCCTGCTCACCCATGATGGTCTTGACGTCGTTGAAATCGACATTGATGTGGCCCGGCACATTGATGATTTCAGCGATGCCGGCGACCGCATTATTGAGCACGTCGTCGGCATGCTGCAGCCATTCGATCATGCTGTCGTCTTCGTAAATCTCTTCCAGTTTTTCGTTGAGAATCACGATCAGCGAATCGACGTGCTGGCTGAGTGCTTCTAGGCCTTCGTCAGCGATTTCCATGCACTTCTCGCCTTCATAGGAAAACGGCTTGGACACCACGGCCACGGTCAACGCACCCTGCTCCTTCGCCACTTGCGCGACGATCGGTGCCGCGCCGGTGCCGGTGCCGCCGCCCATGCCGGCGGCAATGAAGACCATATGCGCGCCGCGCAAAGCATCCTCGATACGGCTGCGCGAGTCTTCCGCCAATTGGCGACCGACTGCCGGTTTCATGCCCGCTCCCAAACCGGTCTCGCCGATCTGGATGACGTTGTGCGCCTTGGACTGCTGCAAGGCTTGCGCGTCAGTATTGGCGGCGATGAATTCAACGCCGCTCACACCCTTGTTAATCATGTGCTGCACGGCATTGCCGCCAGCGCCGCCGACGCCGACTACTTTAATGACCGTACCCAACGATGCGTTATCCAGCATATCGATTTCCATCATGACTCCTTATCTAAATATGCAGTTTCCAGTCGATAGGCACCACGCGGTGTGGCGACTAGCAACTGCTAACTGCTGGTGGTTATACAAAAAACGTCAAACAACATTACCAATACAAACTGCCACTTCGCTTCTAACGTGTTGAGAACAGCGTACGCTGCGCTTCACGCCATCCCGCAATGCGTTAGAAGTTCCCCAAAAACCATTCCTTCATACGCTGCCACACTGCTTTCACCGAACCATCCTGACGGCTCACGATATGGCCGCGCAAGTATTGCTTCTTCGCTTCCAGCAGCAAGCCCAACACCGTGGCATAGCGCGGACTGCGCACCACATCAGCCAGTTGGCCGCTGTAATCCGGCGTACCCAGACGCGCCGGCTTCAGGAAAATATCCTCAGCCATCTCGACCATGCCCGGCATCATTGCCGAGCCGCCGGTCAGCACGATACCGGACGACAGCACTTCTTCATAGCCGGATTCGCGCACCACCTGATGCACCAGCGCAAACAACTCCTCGACGCGCGGCTCGATCACCGCTGCCAGCGCCTGGCGCGACAGAGTGCGCGAACCGCGATCACCCAAACCTGGCACATCCAAGGTTTGGTTTGGATCGGCCAACACTTGTTTGGCCGCACCGTAGCGCAGTTTGATTTCTTCCGCTTCCGCCGTCGGTGTGCGCAAGGCCATCGCGATATCGTTGGTAATCTGGTCGCCGGCGATCGGGATCACGGCGGTGTGGCGAATCGCGCCTTCAGTAAAAATTGCCACATCGGTAGTGCCGCCGCCGATATCGACCAGCACCACACCCAACTCTTTTTCATCCGGCGTCAGCACCGAATCGGCCGACGCCATCGGCTGCAGAATCAAATCGGACACTTCCAGTCCGCAACGCCGCACGCACTTGACGATGTTCTGCACCGCCGATACCGCGCCGGTGACGATATGCACTTTCACTTCCAACCGGATGCCGCTCATGCCTATCGGCTCGCGCACGTCTTCTTGGTTATCGACGATAAATTCCTGCGGCACGGTATGCAGCAATTGCTGATCGGTCGGGATATTCACCGCCTTAGCGGTTTCGATCACGCGCGCCACGTCGGTCGGCGTGACTTCTTTATCCTTGATCGCCACCATGCCGCTGGAATTGAAGCTGCGGATATGGCTGCCGGCGATGCCTGCATAAACATTGCGGATTTTGCAGTCGGCCATCAATTCAGCTTCTTCCAGCGCACGCTGGATCGACTCGACCGTCGCGTCGATATTGACCACCACGCCCTTTTTCAAGCCCTTGGAATCGTGCTGCCCGAGGCCGATCACTTCGTGCCGGCCATTCGTCTGCACCTCGGCTACCACCGCCACCACCTTGGAGGTGCCGATGTCGAGGCCGACGATCAAATTTTTTGCATCTTTAGTCATGTCATTCCATATCGATTTTCAGGGGCGATGACGAAATCGCTGCGTATCTGCGCAACTATTTCGTGATAGTTCCTTTTTTGTCTAAGCCGAAAGCCATGCCACTCGCTTTCAATGCCATACCGTTTGGATAGCGCAAGTCCACGCTCTCTATCCGATCCTGCAAACGCGCGATCAGTTGCGGATAAACCGACACCAAACGCGTCACGCGATCCTTCATAGTGGTCTTGCTTTGCTCGCGACCCAGCTCTACTTTCATGCCATTGTTCAGCTTCACGCTCCAAGCGTAGCGGTTCGACAGTTGCACCGATTCTGGTGCGAGATTGACTGCCGCGAACCAGTCACGCAATTCAGCAAACCGCGTCACCACTTCTTTTTCGCTGCCTTCAGGGCCCGAAAATTCTGGCAGCCCACCATCTTCTTCAGCCTCGTCCAAGTTGGCGACGAAGACATCGCCCTTGACCGATACCAGACGGCCATCTTCGCCCCAGGTGCCGAGCGGCACATGTTCTTCTAAGGTCACGATCAAACGATTCGGCCATTCGCGCCGCACGCTAGCCTTGCGTACCCAGGGCACCGCTTCAAACGCCGCGCGCACCGTGTCGAGATTGGTGGTGAAAAAATTGCCTTTGATACGCGGCAACGCCGTACTCTTCACCGTGGAAACGCTGACCCGGCGCAAAGGCGCTTCCGCACCTTCCAAACGAATCACCTTAAGCGCAAACATCGGCCGCTGTGCGATCCACCACAAACCAGACGCCAGCAAGGCGAGCGCCAGCAAACCCAGCAAAGTGCTGGCGATTGCGTTCAGTGTTTTGGCGTCGTTCCACATGATGGTCGTTTTGTTCCTTATTCCATCAAGCCGGTTTCCAGTCGGCTGACGGCTGCAAATCCAAGCGCGCCGAACGCAAAATCGTCACGCACAACTCTTCATAGCTGATCCCTGCCGCCTTGGCTGCCATCGGCACCAACGAATGCCCCGTCATGCCAGGCGAAGAATTCAGCTCCAGCAGGAAAGGCGCACTATCGCTGGCGCGCAGCATGAAATCCACCCGCGCCCAGCCTTCGCAACCCAGCGCATTGAAGGCGCGCACAGCGATATCCTGAATATTCTTTGTCAGTGCCTCGTCCAGCGGAGCCGGGCACAGATATTGGGTATCGTCGCTGAAATACTTGTTCTGATAATCGTAGTTGCCTTCCGGTGCGCGGATCTCGACGATCGGCAGCGCGCGCGCATTGCGGCCTTTGCCCAACACCGGCACAGTTAACTCACGTCCTTTGACAAACTCCTCGGCCAACACCATTTCATCGTATTTAGCGCACAGAGCAAACCCGGCTTCCACATCATCGGTAGCCGTCACCTTGCTGATGCCGATGGTCGAGCCTTCGTGCGGCGCCTTCAACATCAGCGGCAAACCGAATTCCTGCGGTAGTTTGCGTACTTCCTCGGCCGACGTATCCTTCGCATCCAATACAGCGAAACGCGGCGTCGGCAAACCGGCTGACAGCCAGACGCGCTTGGTCATCACCTTATCCATCGCTATCGAGGATGCCATCACGCCGGAACCGGTGTAGGGAATGCCGAGCTGTTCCAGTGCGCCTTGCAGCGTGCCATCTTCGCCGTAACGACCATGCAGCGCGATAAAGACGCGATCGAATTTCTGCGCTGCCAATTCCGACAAGCTACGCTCGCCAGTATCAAATCCATGCGCATCGACCCCCTTGCTTTGCAAAGCCTGCAGCACGCCTGTTCCCGACATCAGCGAAACTTCGCGCTCGGCGGAACGCCCGCCATACAACACGCCCACTTTTCCGAATTCACTCATCGTCATTCCGTTCACTATCCTTTAGTTTCCCTGTGCCAGTTTGCCCGGCACAGCGCTGATCGAACCCGCGCCCATGGTGACCACCACGTCGCCGTCGCGCACAATGTCCATGATGGTGGCTGGCATGTCGGCGATCTCCTCGACGAACACCGGCTCGACCTTGCCCAGCACACGCAACGCATGCGCCAGCGCACGACCATCGGCCGCAACGATAGGCTGTTCGCCAGCGGCATATACCTCGGCCAGCACCAACGCATCCACCGTCGATAGCACTTTCACGAAATCCTCGAACAGATCACGGGTGCGGGTGAAACGGTGCGGCTGAAACGCCAGCACCAAGCGTCGCCCTGGGTACGCGCCACGCGCCGCCGCCAGCGTCGCCGCCGTCTCGACCGGATGATGGCCGTAATCATCCACCAACGTGAACGTGCCACCGGCCGCAATGGCAATGTCGCCATAGCGAGTAAAGCGACGGCCGACGCCAGTAAATTCCGCCAACGCCTTTTGCGTCGCGCTGTCTGCCACCCCGAGTTCGCGCGCAATGGCAATCGCAGCGCAAGCGTTCTGCACGTTGTGCATGCCCGGCTGATGCAAACGCACCGGCAGCGGCGGGTAATCCTGCTGGATCACGGTAAATTCCATGTGGCTGTTGACTGCTTTCGCATCGACTGCTCGCACCTGCGCTTCTTCGTGAAAGCCGTAGGTGACAATGGGCTTGGAAATCTGCGGCATGATTTCGCGCACGTTCGGATCGTCGATGCACAGCATCGCCACGCCGTAAAACGGTAGGCGCTGGGTGAATTCGACGAAGGCATGCTTGAGCTTGCCGAAATCATGCTCATACGTTTCCATGTGATCGGCATCGATATTGGTGATGACTTCGATGCAAGGCGACAGGTTCAGGAAAGAAGCATCTGATTCGTCGGCCTCGGCCACCAGAAAATCACCCGCGCCGAGCTTGGCATTGGCGCCCGCAGAAGTCAGCCGGCCGCCAATGACGAAGGTTGGATCCAGCCCGCCTTCGGCCAACACGCTCGCCACCAAACTCGTGGTGGTGGTCTTGCCGTGGGTGCCGGCAATCGCGATGCCGCTCTTCAAGCGCATCAATTCGGCCAGCATCACCGCACGCGGCACGATGGGGATGCGCTTCTCTCGCGCTGCCAGCACCTCCGGGTTGTCTTCCTTCACCGCGGTGGATGTGACGATGGCGTCGGCGTCGCCGATGTTTTCCGGCGCGTGGCCATGCAGCACTTTCGCGCCGAGCCCGCTCAAACGCTGGGTGGCGGCATTGCTACCGAGATCGGAGCCGGAAACGGTATAGCCGAGGTTGAGCAACACTTCGGCGATGCCCGACATCCCGGAACCGCCGATGCCGACAAAGTGAATATTTTTAACCTTGTGTTTCATGCTGCCACTTGCTCCAATATGTGCGCGATTTCTTCATTCGCATTGCGTCGGCCGTTTTCATACGCCGCCTGCGCCATTTTCAGACAATCTTCCCGCGTCATCCCCTGCAACAACTGCGCCAGTCCGGCCGGTGTTAATTCTTTTTGCGGCAAATGGATGGCCGCATGCTGACTCGCCATCCATTGCGCGTTGTCCCGTTGGTGCGTGGTAGTCGATGCCAGCAGAGGCACCAGCACGCTAGCCACACCGGCCGCCGTCAATTCCGATACCGTAATCGCGCCGGCGCGACAAATCACCAAATCGGCTTCGGCGTAGCGGCGCGGCATGTCGTGGATGAAATCCACCACTTCCGCTTGCACATCGGCGCTTGCATAAGCTTGACGCAAGGCGTCGATATGTTGCTTACCAGACTGATGCACCACTTGCGGCCGCGCTTCCGGCGCAATCGCCGCCAACGCCGCCGGCACACATTCGTTCAAAGCTTTCGCCCCCAAACTGCCGCCGACCACCAATACGCGCAACACCCCGCTGTGTTGTGCATATCGCGCAGCCGGTTTCGGCAGCGCGAGGATTTCAACCCGCACCGGATTGCCAGTCACACTAGCCTTATTCTGAGCACGGCCAAAATCTGTCGGAAAACCAAACAATACTTTCTTTGCCAAAGGCGTCAGCGCCTTATTCGACAGCAGCAAGGCGGCATCGGCATTCACCAGCACCAATGGCGCACAACGCAACTTCGCCATCAAACCACCCGGCACCGTCACGTAACCACCCATGCCCAACACCACATCCGGTTTCCTGCGTCCAAGTATGCGGAAGCACGCCGCACAACCTGCCACCATCTTGAACACGCCACGCACCGTATGCGTCCAGCCTTTGCCGCGCAAACCAGCAAAGTCGATCGTATCCATTTCGATGCCGTGCTTCGGCACAATGTCACCTTCCATACCATGCGTAGTACCCAACCACGACACTTGCCAACCGCGCGCGCGCATCGTATCGGCAATCGCCAAGCCGGGAAAAATATGCCCGCCGGTGCCGGCTGCCATGATGACGAGTTTTTTCATGCGCGACCTCCACGCATGCGGGCTCTATTTTCATAATCAATTCGCAGCAAAATCGCCAATCCTATGCAGTTAATCAATCTCCCCGATCCGCCATAACTCATCAACGGTAAAGTCAAGCCTTTGGTCGGCAACAAACCGATGTTGACGCCGATGTTGATGAAGGCCTGCACGCCGATCCAGATGCCAATGCCCTTGGCGGTCAGGCCGGCAAAAGTTAAATCCATCGCAATCGACTGGCGGCCGATTTCAAAGGCACGCTTGACGATCCAGTAAAACATCGCAATCACCACCAGCACACCAACGAATCCGAGCTCCTCTCCGATGACAGCCAACAGAAAATCTGTGTGCGCTTCCGGCAAATAATGCAGTTTCTCGACGCTGGCACCGAGGCCGACGCCAAACAATTCGCCGCGCCCGAAAGCAATCAACGAATGCGTGAGTTGATAGGCTTTGCCCAAAGCATTGTTTTCATCCCACGGATTCAGGTAGGCGAAAATACGCTCACGCCGCCAAGGCGAGAGCACAATCACCAGCGAGAACACCCCGCCCAGCGCGGCAGTGATGCCACCGAACCAGACACCATTGATGCCGCCCAAAAACAGGATGCCCATAGCGATGCAGACGATCACACCGAATGCACCGAGATCCGGTTCCAACAGCAAAAACAAGCCAGCCAAACCAACCGCGCCCGCCATCGGCAGAAAGCCCTTGGTCAGTCTGTGCATGACTTCCTGTTTACGCACCGTGTAATTCGCCGCGTACAGCACCATAAACAGCTTCATCAGTTCCGACGGCTGGATGTTCAATACTTTCAGCGACAGCCAGCGCCGCGCGCCGTTGACGCCTTTGCCGATGCCGGGAATCAACACCAGCGCCAGCATCAGCAAGGCCGAGAAAAATAACCAAGGTGCCCACTTTTCCCAAGTTTCAATTTTGATGCGGAAGGCGAACAAACCCGCCAGCAAACCCATACCGATGAAACTCGCTTGACGCACCAGAAAATAATTGTGGCTGTAATTGGCATACTTATTCGAGTCCGGCAG
>JAFECY010000257.1 GCA_018241865.1 Pseudomonadota bacterium
CAAGGCTTTCCGGGTTTTTCTTTGGCGTTGAAAAAACGCGGAGATGTTGCCGCGTATCAGTCGTTCTTTTTTTAGCCGTTCGTTTTTTTATGTCTTGGGTGGCGGCTGAGTATCGCGGTCAACGATGGTTTGCAGTTTTTCCACCAGTGCCGGCATGGCGACAAAACCACTGCTGATGAGGTCGAGTTGTTGATGGCGGTCCAGCACCAAGGTCGGGAAGCCGACGATGCCCCAGCGATTGACTTGGGTGAAATCGTCGTGGGTGGCGGCGATGCTGGCATCGGCTTGCCAAGTGCTGAGGAAGGCATCGGCTGGGATCGGATGGCCGGCCTCGGTCAGTACCGCTGACGTGATCTCAGCCAGCACCTTGCCGTCGGTTAGGTCGCGCCCCTCGGCGAAGAAGGCGTACTGCAAAGCTTGCATGACCGTGAAAGCTGCTGCCGGCAGCAGCGAACGCGCCACCACGACGGCGCGGCAGGCAGGTTCGGTGTCGTAACTGAAATCGGGTTGCGTCAACAAGGGATTGGCGAATGGAAGTCCGGTCGCCTGCTCGACCTTGCGGCAGTCGTCTTGGAGGGCGGCGCGTAGATCGGCGTCGGGCGCTTCCTGTTGATACACGCGTAAGCCGCCGGCAATCACGTGTAGTGGAATGTCCGGCAAGCCTTGGTGCAGGGCGGCCAGTTCGGGGCCGAATCCGTAACTCCAAGGACACATGGGGTCGGCGATGTAGAGTAGGCTGGGCATGGCGGTTCTTTCGTCGATGAAAGGAGAACACGTCAGGGCTGCACGGACGTGAGCCTATTGTGGAACGATACCCGTCATCTTGCCAGCGATTTTATCGATCTGATAAGCGGAAAACCGATGGATATGCCACGCAGTTCCTAAACAGGACTGACACAAAATTAAAAAAACAATGCAACACAGCGAACACGGCGAAGTCAAAAAACCGTATGGTATTTTCGCCGTGACCGCCGTGGTTCAAAATGGCTATGCGTTTTTTGCGTAAGTTCTGCCTAAAGTACGAAATTTCTACCGACGTGGCGGCCATTATATTTTCTGGGCGGCCAGCATGTCGAGGATGCGATCGACCGGTACCGGGCGGCTGAAATAAAACCCTTGATATTCGTCGCAGCCGAACTGCCGGAGAGCATCGGCCTGCGCTTTGGTTTCGACGCCCTCGGCGACCACGCGCATGTTCATCGAATGCGCCATGGCGATGATGGCTTGGGTGATTGCGGTGTCGTTGGGGCTGGTGGGGATGTCTTGGATGAAGGAGCGGTCGATCTTCAGGCTGTGCAGCGGGAAATGCTTGAGATAGGCCAGCGAGGAATAGCCCGTACCGAAATCGTCGATGTCGAGACGGATGCCCATGCGCTTCAGTTGATGCATGATTTCCACCGCCTGCTGTTGATTGTCCATCACCATGCTTTCGGTCAGTTCCAGTTGCAGCAGATCGGGGTCGAGCCCCGTTCGTAGTAATAACTTGTGCAAGGTCTGGGCGAAATCGTGATCTTCCAATTGGCGCGGCGAGAGATTGACCGCGACGCGCACCGGGTAGCTGCTGGTGGCGTTGATGGTAAGCGCATCCGCGCAGGCTAGGCGCATGATTTGCAGTGATAACGGAATGATGAGTCGGGTTTCCTCGGCTAACGGGATAAAGTGCTGCGGCGGCAGCAGACCCATTTCCGGGTGGTTCCAGCGCACCAGCGCTTCGACGCCATTGATGCGGTCGCTGAAGACATCGACCTTAGGCTGGTAATGCAGCACCAGCTCGTTTCTCTCGATGGCGCGTCGTAATTGCGATTCCAGTGCCAGTTTTTCCACCGAATGCGTGTTCTTGCTGGCTGAGTAAAAACGGTAGGCGTTCTTGCCATCGCTCTTGGCGCGGTACATGGCGATGTCGGAATGCTTGAGCAGCGAGACTGCATCAACGCCGTCTTCTGGATAAATAGCGATGCCGATGCTGGCCGATAGGTGGCACTCTTGGCCGTCGATGTAGAAGGGGCGAGTCGCTTCTTCCAGCACTTTCTCGGCGACGTTGGCGGCGTATTGGCCGCTGACCAATTCCTCGATCAAGATATAGAACTCGTCGCCGCCCATGCGCGCCACCGTGTCAGTATCGCGCAGACAGCCGCGCATGCGTTCGGCAAATTCCTGTAGTGCGCGGTCGCCAGCGCTGTGGCCGAAGGTGTCGTTGATGTTTTTGAAGCGGTCGAGATCGACGAACATCACCGCCAATTTTTGCTGCCGGCGCTGCGATGCTTTCATCGCATGATTGAGTATCTGGTTGAACAGCGCGCGATTCGGCAGTGCCGTCATCTCGTCGTAGTGCGCCAAATAACGAATGCGATCTTCGGTTTCCTTGTTTTCGATGGCGATGCCGGCCAGCTTGGCGGCGATCGTCACTAACTGCAATTCTTTGTCGTTCGGTGCGACCGGTTCGCGGTAGTACAGCGACAGCGCGCCCAGCACTTTGTTGTTCCTGCCGAAGATCGGCCAAGCCGAGCAGGCGCGCAAGCCGTGAGCGAGCGCTTCTGCGCGCCAGGTTTCCCACAGCGGGTCGGTTGCGATATCGGTAGTCGTGACCGCTTCGCGCCGGAACACAGCGGTGCCGGCGGAACAGTGAGCCGGACCGACCGGCAAATTTTCCAGCGCATCTTTGAACGGCTGCGGCAGACCCGGTGCGACGGCCGCGTGCAGATGACTGCGTTCGGCATTGAGCAACTTGATCGCGCAATGACTGCGTTCGGATTGCGCTTCGATCAGGCCGGCCAGCGTCGCCAGAATGTCGGACAAGGCATCGCCGGTGGCGACCATGTTGAGAATCTGGTTTTGTGCGCGCTGCAATTCGTCGGCCAGCTTACGCGCCGAGATGTCGCGCATCACCACTTGCACCGCGGGTTCGCCGAGGTAGATAAAACGCGAACCGGAGATTTCGGCGTGGAAGGGCGTGCCATCTATTTTCAGCCAGATTTCTTCGACTTGACCGGTCCTCAACTCGCCCATCGGCAATGCGCTCGCGCGCTTTTTGCTGATCTCCTTGTAATCGGGATGCATGAAGGGGCGGACGCGCTGACCGAGCAAATCGCTTGCCTGCTGCGCCCCGAACAATTGCACGCAAGCCTGGTTGAGTAGCACGAAGCGGCCGTGTTGGTGGACGAAGACGGCTTCCGGCGAGAGGTCGATTAATTGGCGATAACGTGCTTCGCTGTCCGCCAAGATGGCTTGGCTTTGCTTGATCTCGGAAATGTCGCGGATATAGGCGGCATACACTGGGCGCGGGGCATAGGCGATGGTCGCCACCGCGATCTCGACCGGAAAGCGCATGCCGTCGGCGTGCTGCGCCAGCAGTTCGGTGCGCCGGCGCAGTGTGGGTTCCGGGTTGCCGTTGACGATTTCTGCTAGACCTTGCGCGAAGGGTGTGCGCGACGATGGTGCTAATAGGCAATCGGCCAGCGGTTTGCCGACGACTGCGCCCGGCGTACAGCCGAAAGCGCTTTCGGCCGCCGGGTTGAAGTCGAGGATGTTGCCATCGGCATCGAAAGAGACGATGCAATCGAGTGCTGCCTGCAGGATGGCGTTTTTCAGATTTTCGCTTTCCGCCAGTGCTGCTTCGGCTTCGGTGCGCCGATTGTGTTGCTCAAAATTGTCGAGTGCGAATGAAATTTCCTGACTCATCGCATCCAATAACTCAATCATTGGCGCATCGAAATAATGCTTTTTTTCGGCGTACAGCAGCAAGGTGCCGATGATGTTGCCGTTCTGGCGGAAGGGAAAACTGCCGACCGCACGGAAACCGAGGTCGATGTCGATGCCCAGCCATTCTCGGTGATCGGGCAAGTCTAAGATGTCATTGCAGATGCGAGGGCCTTGTTCGCGGATCGACGTGCCGGCAGGGCCGCGTCCTTCTGGCTTGTCGGGGTCGAACGAAATGGCGGCGATGGACGTGTCTGTCAGGCGGGTGCCGTAGCTCGCTACCGGTAGCATGTCCTTGCTTGCAGCATCGATCAGTCGAATCATCGCCACTTGAAAGCGGCCGTTCTCGACTGCGATGCGGCAGATTTCGTTGAACAGCTTTTCCCGGCTGCCGACGTGCAGGATCGCTTGGGTGGTTTGCCGCAACGCGGCGTACAGGTCGCGCAGCTTGACCGCGTGCTTCTCGCTTTGCCGAAGCGCTAGCGCGAGTCGTTCGTCGAGGGAATGCTGCTCGGAATACATGAAGATCGGTTGTATGAATGACGTAAGTGGGCGCTAACCGATCAAAGTGATAGTTGCTCCGGGTAAAGATTATACCAAGTCGGCGCCGGCGCCCACGCCGGCTGGCCGTTTTACCAGTCGATTGTCGATAATGATTGACAAGGAACGACTTACAACGCGCTCGCTTGGAAGGTGTTGCAATCGTCCATACGGCCGCTGTCGATGCCGCGTTTGAACCAGCGCATCCGTTGTTCCGACGTGCCGTGGGTGAAGGAATCGGGCACGACTTCACCGCGCGCCTGCCGCTGTAGCGCATCGTCACCGATGGCCGAGGCGGCGTTCAGTGCGCCTTCGACATCGCCCGATTCGATGATGCCGCGCGCTTGGTTGGCGTGGTAGGCCCAGACGCCAGCGAAGCAGTCGGCCTGCAACTCCAGCCGCACGGACATCGCGTTGGCCTGCTTTTCCGATGCGCCGCGACGGGCTTGATCGACCTTGCCGGAGATGCCGAGCAGATTTTGCACGTGGTGGCCGATCTCGTGCGCGATCACGTAGGCTTGCGCGAATTCACTGGAGACGTGGAAGCGATCCTGCATCAATTGGTAAAAGCTGAGGTCGATATAGACTTTCTGGTCGGCTGGGCAGTAGAACGGGCCGGTCGCCGACTCACCCGTGCCGCAGGCGGTTGCTGTGCGACCGGAGAACAGCACCAGCACCGGCTTGCGGTAGGTAGCGCCGCGTTCGGTGAACAACTTGCTCCAAGTGTCTTCGGTGTCGGCCAGCACGGTGCGCACGAAGCGGGTTTTAGTATCGTTGGCCGGTGGATGGGAAGGCGTGCTGTGTTGAGACTGCACCGATTGGCCGCCACCGCCGCCACTCAGCAGACTCAGCACGGTCATTGGGTTGATGCCGAAAAAATAAGATGCCGCCAACGCGATGACGACACTGCCTAAGCCGAGTGAGCGACCACCGAAGCCGAAACCGCCACCACCACCGCCGCCGCCATCATCGTCGCCGCGCCGGTCTTCAATATTGTCGCTTTCGCGGTTGCCTTCCCATTTCATGCGTCGTCTCCCTTTACGCGGATCGTGGTGTCGCCCAAACGCACGGTCTGGCCGGCGCGAATTTTGCAAGTTTTGCGCGATTCGATGCAATCGTCAACTCGAACCGCGCCAGACGCCACGAGCATTTTGCCGGCACCGCCGCTGTCGCACAGGCCGGCTAATTTCAACAACTGGTTGAGTTCGATGTACTCGCCCTGTAAGGTGAAATCGATGTATTGCATGTCATGCCTCGCGCAGGGTTTGTCGTGCCTTGTCCAGCCACACGCCCAGATGGGCATAGAGATCGTCTTGGCTAAAAGAACAGCTTTCTTCGGTAAACAGGCTGCCGGCTTCGAGTCGGCCGAGCAAATCTTCCATCACCTGTCGATAGCGTTCCGGCAGAGCGGCCAGCAGATTGGCTTGGGTGCGCCACTGTTGGCAGAATTCGGCGATCGGGAGTTGCTCCGCTTGCCGTGCGCGTAGGGCGGACTGCAAGGTGTCGAGCGCGAGAGTGTGCGACATGATTAAGTAAACCAGAAAGCTTGGCGCGTTATCGCTACGGTGATGATGTAGCCAAACACCGCCAGCGCGCCGATGAAGGCAACGATGCGAGTGCGTTTGGTGCGGCCGTATTTGAGGGCGATGGCGCCGAGCACGATGTACACCAGCAAGCCCAGTACTTTGGCGCTCAGCCAAGTTTGCGCGAGCGGGTATTGTTGGCTCCAGACCGCTAGCGCGATCGCGCTGGCGAGTAGAACGGTATCGACGATGTGCGGCACGATCTTGACCCAACGCTGTTGTAGTCGCGCTGAATTACGCAGCATCCAAATGCCGCGCACGAAAAAAAACGTACCGCTCAACGCGGCGCAACCCATATGCAGGTGTTTGATCGCCAGATAATTCATGTGGTTTCGGAAGAAAAATGCCGACCCACGGTCGGCATGGAAGCGTCATTTTATCCGGCGCAGCGCGAGTTGGCGAGGCAGGCAGCGCGTAGCTTTAGGTCAACAAACGGTTGATACCTTCGAAGCGTGCGATGGTCAAGCTGAATACCGCAGCGCAAGTCGCCTCGTCCATCGCCAGTTTGTCCCAAGCATGACGCGACAAGGGCGGAGCCAGATCGTCCGCGCTGTCGCTCAAATCGAGACCGTGTGTGATGGCATCAGCGACATGGACGATGGCCGTCAGTGTATCGCCCGGATGGGCATCGGGATCGTGATGGCTGCCGATGGTTTGTTGCAGGGTGTCGGAAAAACGCCAGTGCTGCCCTAGCATACGTCCGGCGGCGGCATGGTCGATGCCCATGATGTCCTGCTCGGCAGTCAGCAAATGGCAGTCATGCGCTGCGCGATAAGCCAGCACCTCTTGGTATTGCTCGGGGAAGCGCGTCACCAGCGCTAGCCTGCCGATGTCGTGCAATAGACCGGCGGTGAACGCATGCTCCTGATCGACGTGACGCAGGCTGGCCAGCACATCGGCACAAATGGCGGTGGCGATGGCGTGACGCCAGAATCCTTTGAAATCGAAGAATCGATTTTGCCCGCGCGGAAAGCAGCCGGTCATGGCGGCGACGGTGACCAGATTGCGTACCGCCTTGATGCCCAGCACTGTGATCGCCTGCTGCAGCGTGGTGACGCGCGCGACACTGCTGTAGAAGGAGGAGTTGGCCAAGCGCAGCGTCTTGGCGGTCAATGCTTGATCGAGCGTGACCTTGCGCGCCAGTACGTCGATGTCGATGTTCTCGTCGTCGATACTGTTGAGCACGTCCATCACGACGGCCGGCAGCGAAGGCAGGTCTTCGATCTGACGAATCAAGTTGTCGAAGCCGATCTTGCCGGCGGCCGGATTGTCCTTGAGCGGCGGTGATTGTCCAATCATGCCGTCACTCCGACGCGAAAGCGCAGCAGTTGCTGTCGCAGCAGATCGCCTGCGCCATCGTCATGCAGGCGGAACAAGTGGGCGATGCGCTCGCGGTGGCGCTGGCGCTCTGCTTCGTTTTCTTGCGTCGCCAATTCATCTGACAGCAGCACGCTGATTTCGGTGACTTCATAACGCGTCAGTACGGTCAGTACGGCTTCGGTCATCACCGTGCCTTGCGGCAGGATCAGCTTGCCACGCAGGGTGAGCACATCCTCGGCCAAGGTCATGCCCGGTGTGACTTCGTTCAGATGCATGGATTTGCGGGGTTGATCCATAAAATATTTTCGACTAATGCGCGACCTGATTGCGTCCGGCGCGCTTGGCGCGGTACAGCGCAGCGTCGGCTGCCGCGACCAGCGCGCCAGCGTCCTGCGCCGGCTGCAAGCTGGCGACGCCGAAGGAGGCGGTGATGTGCGGCAGTGGCCGATGCATGTCACTGAAAAATACCGTGCCGCGCATGCCGTCGCACAAGCGTTGCGCGACGCGCATGGCGACGTCTTCGCTTGCGCCAGGCAAAATCACCATCATTTCTTCACCGCCGTAGCGTGCTGCAAAATCGCTCGGGCGCAATCCTTTGGTCAGCACGCGGGCGGCGGTCTTGAGCACTTCGTCGCCGGCTTGGTGGCCGTAGTCGTCGTTGAATTTTTTGAAGTGATCGATATCCACCATGATGATGGATAGCGGATTGTCGGCTAGACGTGTACTCTCGACCATGCTGCTCAAGTGTTGATCGAGCCAAGCGCGGTTTTGTAGCCCGGTCAGGCTGTCCACCAGCGACAACTGACGATAAAATTCGCCGACTTTTTGTCGTCGTCGCAGTTGCGCGTTGGCAGCACGGATGCGGAAGGACAGCAGACGTAACAAGTTGCGGGCGACGCCGTTGGATTCGTCGATGAGCCGCCATAGCGTATCGGCTTCGATCAACAGCAACTCCGCATCTTGCAGCACGCGAATGGCCGGCGCCGGTACTTCATCATCCAATACCGACAGCTCGCCCACGCATTCGCCGGCGACGATGCCGCCGCTGGCGCTTTCCGACAAGCCGCCGTGCAGATCCGGTTGCATCAGTTCGAGCGCGCCGCGCAGCACCACGTACAAACGCGCACCAGCGCCATTGTCGATCTGCTGGCCGGCGCCAACGCGCACGACTTTGCAGTCGGCTAGTAGCTTGGTCACGCAGAGATCATCGACGTTGTGGAACAACTGCAAGTCACCGATGGTGAAAGCGGATGCGCCGAATGTGCTGGAAATTTCCAAAGACTTCCTTTTGATTGATCGAAGTGTTGCGCGACGAGGCGCAGCGAACAGTTCATTATGCCCGTTATGAAACCGCGCGCAACTTTTCCGCTTACAAAAAAACGGAATGTTGCAGGAAAAACGCGCTATGATCGGATTCCTTTCGCCGTCCCGTTTCAACCACCTTTTTCGGGGAGATGTCATGCGTAAAACGACCGTTTCACTTTTGGTTTGTACTTTGTTGGGCCTGTGCACCGCCGCTTCGGCCGCAGAACGCATGAAGCAGGGGCTGTGGGAAATGAACATGAAGAACGACCAGTTGGCGAAGCAACAGATGCCCAAGCTATCTCCGCAGCAGATGGAGCAGATGAAGAAAATGGGTATCAACATGCCGCAGATGCATGACGGCATGATGACCAACAAGGTTTGCATTTCCAAGGCGATGGCCGAGCGCGATCATCCGCCGCTCGAACGGCGCGACTCCGGTTGCCAGGCGAAGAATTTTCAATGGAGCGGCAGCAGCTACAGCGCCGAAATTGTGTGCGATGGCCCTAATATGCAGGGCGTTGGCAAGGTCAAAGGCAGCTTGTCCGGCGGCACGCTTCTGAGCTCGGGTAATACTGCCTACCAATCCACCTATGATTTTAAAGGTACGGCGCATGGCCGCCCGGTCGATCAACATATCGAGCAAAGCGGCAAATGGCTGGCTGCCGATTGCGGCAACGTCAAACCGGCTGACGAAATGTTGGCCGATCTCAAAAAGCAGCGAGAAGAACGCAATAAATAAAAAAACTGCCGCGGCCGGCTACATCAGACCGGCCGCGATGTTGACCGACATGCCGAGTATGGCGGCATTGAACAGAAAACTCAGCACCGATTGCGCCAGCACGGCCTTGCGCATGCTGCGTGTATTCACTGTCACGTCCGAGGTTTGCGCGGCGACGGCGATGGTGAAGGAAAAATATAGGAAGTCCCAGTAATCCGGCGTCTGCTCGTCATCGGGAAAGCGCAGCGGCCGCGCTGTTGCCGGCGCGCGGTAGA
>JAFECY010000258.1 GCA_018241865.1 Pseudomonadota bacterium
AAGAAAGCCAACATCAATCAGCAACGCATTCTCTGCAAGAGTTGCTGGCATCGATTGAGGGAAATTGATAAGGAGCTGCGTGCATTCGATGATCGTTGGTCAACCGCGAAACAAAGCATAAAGAACGACAGGTCTTCACTTGAGTGTTGGTCGAAACTTTTGGAGGAACGCGATCAATATGTGCCCTATAGAGCTGATGTTGCCAAGAAAGGCATGCTTGCCAAACTGCTGCGCAATACCTAGCCTTGTAGGGTGGGCAGGTATTTTTGCCCACGCAGAAAATTGCAAAGAATTAGCTTGCGCTTGCAGGGGCGGCTGGAGGCGTTTTACGCGTTGAACATCAAGGAAATAGAATGAGTTTGACCATGGAACGTGTTGGCGACGACCTAAACTCATTCGGCAACTACAAATACCGAATCTTGGAGAATGGTCGTTTGATCGCTCATTATTGGCACGATTACCGTGGTGATGAACATGGTATCGACTTCCTCAATGGCACAAGTGAGCTATGGCCAGTTGGTCGGATGATCGAATTCGTCGAGGGTGGCGGGCCGGAGCCGCTAACGCTATCGGAGAAAGCCGTGGCGTATCTCAATAGTAAGTTAGGAAGATGAAAACCTGTGTCGGTAGGCGTCCAACATGCGGTTGGACGCCTTCGCTAAGAGCTGTTCAATCTTAACGTTACTGCATCATTCCTCAGAACGAATTCTCCAGCGCCGGAAACGCCTTGCCCTTCACCGCCTTCACATAAGCCCGCACCGCACCTTCAATACTGTCCGCGCCTTCCATGAAATTGCGCGCCATTCTCAGTTTGCGGCTGCCGACGCCGAGCATGTCGTGCATCACCAGTACCTGACCCGAGCAATCGACCCCGGCGCCGATGCCGATGGTGGGAATGCTCAGCAGGTCGGTGACTTCCTTCGCCAGCGCAGCGGGGATCATTTCCAGCACCAGCAATGATGCGCCGGCGGCTTGCAGCGCCAGCGCGTCGGCCTTGAGCTTGTCGGCGGCATCGGTGGTCTTGGCTTGCACTCGGTGTCCGCCCAGTTGGTGTACCGATTGCGGCGTCAGGCCGAGGTGGGCGCAGACCGGGATGCCGCGTTCGACCAGAAAGTGCACCGACTCCGCCAGCCAAGCACCGCCTTCCAGCTTGACCATGTGCGCGCCGGCCTGCATCAGCGTGACGGCATTGTCGAAGCTGGCGTGCGGGGTGGCGTAGGTGCCGAAGGGCAGGTCGGCGATCAGCAGCGCGGTCTGGTTGCCGCGATTGACGCAGGTGGTGTGGTAGGCCATGTCGATCAGCGCCACCGGCAGGGTCGAGGGCTGACCTTGGCAGACATTGCCGAGCGAGTCGCCGACCAGCAGGATATCGACGCCGCAGCGGTCCATCAGCGTGGCGAAGCTGGCTTCGTAGCAAGTCAACATGGCGATTTTTTCGCCGGCGGTACGCATCGCTTGCAGCGCGGGGATGGTGACGGCCTTGCTGCGTGCACCGGATTCACTGGTTGGATGGTCTTGCAGATAGCCTGCCATGTTTACTCTCCGAGGTTGAAGAATTCGCGTTTGCCGCGCATGTTCTGGATGCGTGTGATGAGGAGATTGAAATCTTCGTCGCGCTCGATCGGATTCAAGTGTTCGGTGTTGACGATCAGCAGCGGCGTGGTTTCGTAATGGTAAAAGAAGCGGCTGTAACTTTCACAGAGCCGGTACAGGTAGGTTTCCGACATGCCGGCTTCCATCGCGATGCCGCGCTTCTTGCCGCGATCGACCAGGGTTTCCGGTTGCGCTTGCAGATAGATCACCAAATCTGGCGTCGCCGCTTGCGGGCGCAGATGCTCGTAGAGTTGGCGATATAGATTCAGTTCGTCGTCATCCAGCGTCAGGCGGGCGAAGATCGGATCTTTGTCGAGCAGGAAGTCGGAGACGACGGGTGAACCGAACAAATCGTTCTGCGTCAGGTCGCGCAACTGGTTCAGGCGCTGGAACAGGAAAAACAGTTGCGTCGGCAGTGCATAGCGGGTGGCGTCGCGGTAAAACTTTTCCAGAAAGGGATTGTCCTGCGGCAGCTCCAGCAGAGTTTGCGCGTTCCAGTGCGCGGCCAGCTTGCGCGTCAGCGAGGTTTTGCCGACGCCGATCGGTCCTTCGACCACAATGTAGTTCAGATCATTCATGTACGGAAAATGAAATAGACCGCGCCGACCAGACACAGGCCGGCCCAGACGTAATCGAGCTTGAAGGGCTGGCTCATGTAGATCATGGCGAACGGTACGAACACGGTCAGTGTAATCGCTTCCTGCAAAATCTTCAGTTGCGCCAAACTCATTTGCGTGTAGCCGATGCGGTTGGCCGGCACTTGCAGCAGGTATTCAAACAAGGCAATCGACCAGCTCACCAGCGCGGCGATCCACCACGCTTTGCTCGACATATTTTTCAAGTGACCATACCAAGCGAAGGTCATGAACACATTGGACAGGGTCAGCAAGCCGACAGTCTGGGCTATCACAGGGATTTGCATGGACAGCCTCGGGATTCAGATTTTCTGGATGGCTTGGCCGGCGACCGCCGGCGCGAACTGGTGCGCCGCGCCCTTGCCGGGAATGCTGATGAAGGGATCGATCTGCAGCAGCGGGATCAGCACGAAGGCGCGCGCGGTCATGCGCGGATGCGGCACCGTCAGGGTGGCGGTATTGATTTTCTGCTCGCCGTACAGCAGCAGGTCGAGATCGAGCGTGCGCGGCGCATTGGGGTAGGGGCGTTCGCGCCCGGCCATTTCTTCCAGCGACTGCAATTGTTCCAGCAAAGCTGGCGCGGATAGACCCGTTTCCACGCGCGCCACGGCGTTGATGAAATCGTCGCCGCTGGCGTCGATGGGCGCAGTGCGGAACAGGCTCGATTGCGCGCTGAGTTGCGTCTGCGGCAATTGCCCGAGGCGCGCCAGCGCGGCTTCTATCGTGGCGCGGGCGTCGCCGAGATTGGCGCCGATGCCGATGTAGGCAAGGACGCTCATTCGCCGCTGCCGCCCTCGGCCGGCGCGGCGGATTTGTTGCGGCTGCGGCCGCCGCGCCGGCGGCGTTTCTTCGGTGCGCCGCCATCGCTTTCGCCCTTCGGTTTTTGCGCCAGCAAGGCTTCGCGGCCGGGGCCGTCGGCTGCCATGAAATCGGTCCACCACTCGCCCAGCTCGGCATCGAGTTCGCCGGAAGCGCAGCGCAGCAGCAGGAAGTCGTAGCCGGCGCGCAGGCGCGGATGCTCCAACAGCTTGTAGGGCGACTTGCCGGTGCGGCGCTCGAAGCGCGGCTGCATGGCCCAGATGTCGCGCATGTCGGAGGTGATCTTGCGCTGCAGGGCGAGTTTCTCGGCTTGGGTTTCCAGCACGTCGTCAGCCGCCAAATGCAATGCGGGAATCGGATATTCGCCGGCGAGCTTGTAGGCATGCCATTTTTCCAGTACTTGGTGCCACAGCAGCGCAGCGAACAGGAAGCCGGGCGACACCGGTTTGCCTTGCTTGATGCGGTCATCGGTATTGGTCAGCGCTAAGCGCACGAATTTTTCGCCGAGCGGCTGTTCCAGCACCACGTCGAGCAGCGGCAGCAAGCCGTGATGCAAGCCTTCCTTGCGCAATTGCTGCAGGCAGGCCAGCGCGTGGCCGGACAGCAGCAGCTTGAGCATTTCATCGAACACGCGCGCCGCCGGCACGTTGTTGATGAGCGGCGCCATCACCGCGATCGGTGCGCTGGTGGTCGGGTCGATCGTGAACTTGAGCTTGGCGGCGAAGCGCACCACGCGCAACAGGCGCACCGGGTCTTCGCGGAAACGCGCTTCCGGTACGCCGATGATGCGCAGGGTTTTCTTGCGGATGTCGTCCATGCCGCCGTGGTAATCGAGCACGGTTTGCGTCGCCGGATCGTAGTACATGGCGTTGATAGTGAAGTCGCGCCGCACGGCGTCTTCGTGCTGTTCGCCGAAGGTGTTGTCGCGCAACACGCGGCCGTGTTCATCCTTGGGTGCGGCTTCGGACGATGCGCCGCGGAAGGTGGTGACTTCGATCAGCTCTTGCCCGAACATCACGTGCACGATCTGGAAGCGCTTGCCGATGATGAAAGCGCGGCGGAACAATTTTTTGACTTGTTCTGGCGTGGCGTTGGTGGCGACGTCGAAATCCTTGGGCTTCACGCCGAGCAAGAGATCGCGCACCGCGCCGCCGACCAAGAAAGCCTTGTAGCCGGCTTCTTGCAGAGTTTGCGTCACCCGCACCGCGTTGGGCGATACCAGTTTGGGATCGATGCCGTGCTGTTTGGCTGGCAGCACCACGGGCTGCTTATCTTGGGACGATGTCCCCGCACGCTTCTTGACGCCCAGAATGCGCTTGATGAATTTTTTAATCATTGAACAATTTTAATACAGGCCAGCCTTGCGCTTGCGCATGGGCGAGCAGTTTGGCGTTCGGGTTGGTGGCGATGGGGTTGGTCACGAGGGAGAGCAGGGGAATATCGTTTTGCGAATCGCTGTAGAAATAACTGCGCTCGAAATCGCCCAGCGATTTGCCAAGACCGGCCAGCCAAGCATGGGCATTGACCACCTTGCCGGAGCCGTAGGGCGGCGTGCCGAGCAGCTTGCCGGTGATGTCGCCATTGGCGGCTACTTCCGGCTCGGCGGCGATCAAGTGTTCGACGCCGAAGGCTTGCGCGATCGGCCCGGTGATGAAGCGGTTGGTGGCGGTGATGATTGCCACCAGATCGCCGGCATCTTGATGTTGTTTCACTAGCGCGCGCGCGGCAGGTTGGATGGCGGGCGTGATGGCTTCGGCCATGAATTGCCGGTGCCAAGCATCGAGCTGCGTGCGCGGGAATTGCGCCAGCGTGCCGAAAGCAAATTCGAGATAAGCCACCGGATCGAGCGTGCCGGCTTGGTACTGCTGGTAGAACACGTCGTTGCGCCGCTCCAATTCGGCGGCATCGACTGCGCCGGTGCGAGATAAAAACTGACCCCATTCGTAATCGGAATCGAGCGGCAGCAGGGTGTGGTCGAGGTCGAATAGAGCAAGGTTCATTGTGATGGATATCGTTGCGTTGCAGATTCAGAGTGGTGCATCGTCTTGCTGCAGCAATTCTTTTAGTAGCGGCAGAGTGATCGGTCGTTTGGTTTCGAGAGAATAGCGGTCGAGCGCGTCGAGCATAGCCGATAGTGAAGGCATGTCGCGTCGGAAGTGCGTCATCAAGTAAGGCAGCACGCCAGCCGACAGCGCCAGTCCGCGCGCCTCGGCCGACTGCTGCAGGGCGGCGATTTTTTCTTCGTCGCTCAAACCGTGCAATTGATAAATCAAACCCCAGCCGAGTCGGGTGCGTAAATCTTCGCGCAACGCCAGTCCCGCCGGTGCCTGCGCGCCGGTGGCGATCAGCACGCCGCCGTTGTCGCGCACTTGGTTGAACAGGGCGAAGGCGGCGATCTGTGCCTCTGGTGTGAGTCGGTCGCAATCGTCGAGCAGATAAAGCTGGATGCCGGGCGTGTAATCGACATCGCTGACATCCTTGCCATGTAGCAGACGCGCATCGCTACTGGCGGCCAGCGCCCGCAACAGATGGCTTTTACCGGCGCCGCGCTCACCCCAGATGTAGAGAAAACGTTCGTTGAGATGATGCACGGCGCGCTGCGCCACGCGCGCCAGCAACGCCAGTAATTCGGCATTGCGGCCGGTGACGAATCCGGCCAAGGTCGGCGGCTTGTGCGCGTTCAAATCCAGCAGCAACTGTTTCATGCGTTCTTCATTTCTGCTGGGTATAAAACTGACTGCTGACGTAATGCGCGCGCAAGTGTTTGACGGCGACGGCGAGCACGGCCGAAGCCGGCAGCGCGAGCAGCACACCGGCAAAGCCGAACAACTGACCGAAGGCGAGCAGGGCGAAAATCACGGTCAGCGCATGCAGGCCGATGCGCTCGCCGACCAAGCGCGGCGTCAGGAAAAAGCCTTCCATGATTTGACCCACGCCGTAAATTGAAGCCACGGCGATCAAGCCGTGCAGATTGTCGAATTGCAGCACGGCGGCGAGCAAGGCCAACAGCAAACCGAGGCCGAAGCCGATGTAGGGAATAAACACCAGCAAGCCAGTGAGGATGCCGACCGGCAGCGCGACATCGAATCCGGCCAGCCACAGCGTGACGGAATAATAAATAGCCAGCACCAGCATCACCAACAGTTGTCCGCGCAGATATTGCGCCAGCAAATCATCGGTTTCGCGCGCCAACCCCACCGTGCGCGCAGCCCAGCGGCGCGGGATCAGCGTTTCCATGCGCGCCAGCATCGGATGCCAGTCGAGCAAGAGATAAAACAGCGCAATCGGAATCAGCCCCAGCGTCACCAGCCAGCCCACTACCGCCATGCCGCCGACTTTGACCGAGGCCAAGATGGCGGCCCATGCTTCGTTACCGCTGGTCTTGAAATAATTGGCGAGCATTTTCTGGATGCTGGGCGTATCGATATTCATGTGGATGCCGAACTTGTGCAGGATCGGCGTCAGAAAAGCGTTGGTGCGATTGAGAATCGCCGGCACTTTTTCCTGCAATAGCGGAATCTCCTGCTCCAGCACCGGCACCACAATCAGGATCAGCGCCAACAGAGCGGCGATGAGCAGCAACATCATGACGAGCACGCC
>JAFECY010000259.1 GCA_018241865.1 Pseudomonadota bacterium
AATTTTATCAATCCTGCGGCGAGATTTTCTGCGGTAAGACGCTCTACTTCCGAATCGCTGATTTCAATTTTGTATCTTTCATCGAAAGATAGGAGATTCCGATCAAATGCGAAGTGATGCAGCTTGCATAGTGCAATTCCATTTTTTGTTTCGTCGGTGCTACTCGATGCTGCGACGGGGATTATATGGGCGGCATCAATTAGTTTTAACTGTACGCCACAGACAGCGCAACGATGCTCATACGCCCCAAGAACTCTTCTACGAAAATCCGATGCGCGAAATTTCTTTGCAATTTGCGTTAGCACAACCTGTCGCCCTTGATTTTTCACCGTTACGATTTGAGAGTCGGTCAGCGTTTCAAGACTGTTCAGTAACGACATGTCTGCCGCCGCTTGACCAGTCGCGTGCAACGAAGAAGCGTTGAGTGCGTAATCTGCTAGGAATTCTGGCCGAAATGCGACGGCAATTTCACCGTTTTGGCGATGATGCATTGCAAATGCATGAGAATGTGCAGCCTGCAAGGTATCTTCTTTTACCTGAATGGATGGTGACTGTGACGCCTGTCCATTGTGCTTGCGAATATCGAAACCGACGAATACGCCATAGCCAGCATGCCAACCGAGCAAGAGCGTCGACATTCCGGCGGATGCGCTCGGCACAACGCCGGTAATTTGCACGCGGTACTCATCCTTGGCACGCGCTGCGCCGCCGCCATGCGTGCAGTTCCAGATATAGATGCAAACGTCGAACCCTTTATCGTCGCCGCGAAATAACCGCAAGCGGAATGGCTTTTGCTCATCCAATATAAGCGAGCGCCATCCGCTTTCATCGACGGCGCGCAAGATGCGTTCAAGAAGCTGTTTAGGACTCAATGTTGTCGCCATTGTCGTCTCCCATCAAGCGCGCTGTAGGGTGCTGGGATCAAAGCGGAATATGCTGCCTTCGAGGTATTCGTGTGAAAGTTCGGACGCCAACCAGCGACGGCCCAGCGTTTCGGAAACCAGCCCCGTGGTGTTCGATCCGGCAAAAAGATCGAATACCAAGTCTCCCTCATTGGTAAGGAATTTGATGAAGAATTCTGCGAAGCCTGCGGGGAAACGTGCAGGGTGAACCTTTAGTCCGGCGTCGCGGCACATTTTTTGGTACGCGCTGTTGCTGTCCGTGTTCGCGAGTTCAAGCAAATTTGGCGGAATCGCGCCGCCGTTGTCCTTGCTGAACTTCTCGGAAATGTCATGGCCGCTTGGCCTCAGCTTCGCCTTATACCCGTTCTTCAACAGGCTTATCATGCTGTCGCTGTAGGGTTTTAATACCTTGCGATTGTCGGCTTTTGGATTCTGGGACTTTGATAGCCACCAGACCACATTAACGCTGTCCTTCACACGAATGCGCCGAACATTCACCCACTCTGCGGGAGCGGGCAAGCGTGCCGGGTTGTAGTGATAGAACTCTTGAGCGAGATAGAAGCCTGTTTCTCGCACCAGACGAACTAGGAGCTCGAATTGATAAATGCTGCGTACTGGGAAGCCTGGCATGTAAGCACCGCCCAAGTCGAGTATGAACGAACCTTCTGGTTTAAGGATGCGGTGCAACTCACCGGCGAATTCCATAAACCAATCAACGTACTTATCTTCGTCCTCATTGCCATATTCCTTTTTTCGTTTTAATGCAAAGGGTGGCGAGGTAAGAATCAGGTCAACGGATGCATCGGGAATTTGCGGCAACAGCAATAGGCTGTCGCCAAGATAGGCTGCGCCTAATGCTGTGGAATAGTGGAGTTGCGTTTCAGCTTGGCTTGGCTTTAGGCATTATGAGTGCGTTTTCTGAATGTCAAGGTGGATTGCGATTGCCATGTGATCAATGCTTGATACGTCAACCGCTTGATCGCAAGACGGAGGCGAGCCGGGATTCGTCAGCGCCTTCCGCGCCAGGCTGCGCGAGTACGGCTTCGACCGCTGCTACGAAGCCCTGCTGCCCGAATAGGCTTTATTCCGTCGGCGGCACATACCCCGCCGCCGCGTCCGCACCCTCGCCGAAGAAATGCTTTTCCATCTGCGCCGCCAGATATTTGCGGGCGCGCGCATCGGCCAGATTCAAACGGTTTTCATTGACCAGCATGGTCTGGTGTTTGATCCAGCCGGCCCAGGCTTCTTTCGAGACGCTTTCGTAAATGCGCTTGCCCAGTTCGCCGGGGTAGGGTGGGAAGTCGAGGCCTTCGGCTTCTTTGTTGAGTTTGATGCAGTGGACGGTGCGGGCCATGTGAACTCCTTGTGTGCGGGTGAGATGAACAGCGCGTCAGACATTGTTTGTCCACGCGCGAAAAATCATAACTGTTTGATGAAGACTTGCGACTTGCGCTGCCAGTTGTACATGCGTTGCCGATCCTTCGGCAAATTATCGACGCTGGCCGTCACAAAGCCGCGTTTGAGGAACCAGTGCGCGGTGCGCGTGGTCAAGACAAATAATTTTTTGATGCCGGCGGCGCGTGCGCGGTTTTCCAAATGTTTGAGCAGGCGCTCGCCGTCGCCTTGCGCTTGCGCTTCCGGGTTGACGGTGAGGCAGGCCATTTCCGCCATTTTCTCGGTGGGGAAAGGATAGAGCGCGGCGCAGCCGAAGATGACGCCGTCGTGCTCGATCACGGAAAAATAATCGATCTCGCGCTCGATCAGTTCGCGGCCGCGCTTGACCAAGGTGCCGTTGGCTTCTAGCGGTTCGATCAGTTGCAGGATGCCGCCGACATCTTCGATGGTGGCTTCGCGCAGGCTTTCGACGTTGGCGTAGGACACCATGGTGCCGACGCCGTCGTGGGTGAACAGTTCCAGTAGCGCCGAGCCATCGACGGCGAAGGGCACGACATGGGCGCGTGGCACGCCGCCGTCGCAGGCTTTGACCGCGTGTTCCAGGTAGAAGGCGGCGTCGGCCGGCAGGCACTGCGAACTGAGCACGGCCTTGGCTTGGTGGTTCGACAGTTCGCGGATTTCGGCATCGCCGGCGTCGCGCATCAGCGGGGTTTCGGTGATGAAGATCAGCTTGTCGGCGCGCAGGGCGATGGCGGCCGATGCGGCAACGTCTTCCATGCTCAGGTTGAACACTTCGCCGGTGGGCGAGAAGCCGAGCGGCGACAGCAGCACCAGCCCGCCGTTGTTGAGGATGGGCTGGATGGTTTCGTGGGCGATCTTGCGGGTGGTGCCGGTCAGTTGCAGATCGACGCCGTCGATCACGCCGATCGGCCGGGCGATGACGAAGTTGCCGGAGATGATGCGGATCGCCGCGTGCGCCATCGGCGTGTTCGGCAAACCTTGGCTGAAGGCGGCTTCGATGTCGAGCCGCAATTCGCCGGCTGCTTCCTTGGCGCATTCGAGCGCGGCGGCGTCGGTGATGCGTAAACCGTTATGCAAGTGCGGCTGCACATTGCGCAGCGCCAGTTGTTCTTCCACTTGCGGACGCGAGCCGTACACGATCACGACTTTGATGCCGAGCGCGTGCAGCAGCGACAGGTCATGCGCGAGCACCGGCAGTGCGCCGGCCTTTACCAGCTCGCCGGGGAAGGCGACCACGAAGGTCTTGCCGCGAAAAGCGTGGATATACGGTGCGACCGAGCGCAGCCATTCGACGAACTGGGTGGGATTTTCCATGAGGGGCATTATAATTCGCTGTTCGATTTCCGTACTTATGTCCTCATCCGATCCCTCTAAAAAAACAACGGCCGGCCCCAGCCGCAACCCCCTGCCGCCGATCAGCTTCCCCGAGGAATTGCCGGTTTCCGGCCGGCGCGGCGAGATTGCCGACGCCTTGCGCGCCAACCAGGTCATCATCGTCTGCGGCGAAACTGGCTCCGGCAAGACCACCCAGTTGCCCAAGATTTGCCTTGAACTGGGGCGTGGCCAGGCCGGCTTGATCGGCCACACCCAGCCGCGCCGCATCGCCGCTTCCAGTACCGCCAAGCGCATCGCTCAGGAACTGGGTTCGCCGCTGGGCGAGCATGTCGGCTTCAAGGTGCGCTTCACCGATACTTTGTCGAAGGGCGCATCGGTCAAGCTGATGACCGACGGCATCCTGCTGGCGGAAACCCAGACCGACCCGCTGCTGAAGCAGTACGACACCATCATCATCGACGAGGCGCACGAACGCAGTCTCAACATTGATTTCCTGCTGGGTTACCTGAAGCAGTTGCTGCCGAGGCGGCGCGACCTGAAAGTCATCATCACCTCGGCCACCATCGATGCCGAACGCTTTGCCCGGCATTTTGCTCAGGGTGACAAAGCTGCGCAGGTGATCGAAGTGTCGGGGCGCTTGTATCCGGTGGAGATACGCTATCGGCCGGTCGAGCCACTCCTCCCTCTTCAAGGGGGAGGGCGGGAGGGGGATGGGGGGAAGGCGGTTGGCGCTATACCCATCCCCACCCCGGCCCTCCCCTTGAAGGGGAGGGGGAGAAGCGGGGGGGCGCAGGATAAGCAGCGCGATCTCATGGACGCCGTGGCCGATGCCGTTGATGAATTGTGCCGCCTCGGCCCCGGCGATGTGCTGGTATTTTTGCCCGGCGAGCGCGAGATTCGCGATGCTGCCGAAACGCTACGCAAGCATCATCCGCCGCACGTCGAGATATTGCCCTTGTTCGCCCGCTTGTCGGTGCAGGAACAGGAGCGCGTGTTCAAGACCTCTAACGCCCGCCGCATCGTGCTGGCGACCAATGTCGCCGAAACATCGCTGACTGTGCCCGGCATCCGCTACGTGGTCGATGCCGGCCTGGCGCGGGTCAAGCGCTACAGCTATCGCAACAAGGTCGAGCAATTGCAGATCGAGCCGGTAGCGCAGTCGGCCGCCAACCAGCGCGCCGGACGTTGTGGCCGTG
>JAFECY010000025.1 GCA_018241865.1 Pseudomonadota bacterium
ATGGAAGCCATTTCACAGCTCCACGAGAACTACATGCTTCTCAAACTTGATGTTGGTTTTATTCAGCCTTGCATTGACTGGGCTATCCAGCGCTTACAGCTTGACCAAGAAAATGAAGACTTGGACGTCGTTCTGTTAGCTGCTGCAACAACCTATGAGGATGCGTTTCCGCTGGTAGAGCAAATAATTGTTAGATATGTCGGAGCCGATGCAATTGATCAGCAACTTGCTGCGGGAAAATACATAGCCAAACTTTTCCGTGAATACAAGACGGGAGCAGAAAGCATTGAGTCTCTAGACACCAAATTCTCCACGCTCTATTACAACCTTGGGTATCCGTCTTGGTTGGTTATGCTTAGTCGTAATTGTGAGTACGCCACGGATATTGATACGTTCAATGAGCCATTTGAGCAAGAGTTTGAGTACATTGCCAAGCTCTGGGATTCTTCTTCAACGCTCTCAGAATTTGAGTCGAAGTACGACCGCAAGGTATCAAACCAACATGATGCGAAATACTACTAAATCGCAATCAAACAAACGAAATCGTCAACCCTTCCAGACTCACTCCTGAAAACGCCGTACTCCACGTCTGCCCCGCCGTCACCGGACACGCCTCGATCCAGGCACCGGTGCTGACAATTTCCCCCGCCTGCAGACCGGCTCCCTGCGACACCAGCAAGCGCTGCAATGCATGCAGAGCATGCACCGGGCTGCCATGCACATCGCTGCCGAAACCGGCGGCGCGCAAGCCGAAACCGGCACCTTCGCTGCATGACAGCGACACGCTGGCAGCACTCAGAATTTGCGCTAAGTGATGACGCGAGGCCATCGACAATAGTTTCGGTTCGCTAATTAGCAAAGCACCGTGAAAACCAAAGGCCGCGACCGCATCGGCAATCTCGAATTGCCAGTCGGGATAAGGACAGCTCAATATCTCGATGCCGTGCGCCATCCACTCGATGCAATCGGTCAGTTCTTCCATGCTGGCATCGGCGGCCGGCGTGATGGCGAGTTTGAAGACGATTTCCGGCTGAATGCGCGGCTGCAGCGCGCCGCTCAAACTTTGCGCGCCGTGGTTATCCTCGACATAGCGCACGGTGCCGTCGAACAGCGGCGTCCAGCCAAGCGCGACGCCTTGCGCCGCGTGGCGCTTATTGACAAAGCTGATCTTGCGCCCGACCATTTGCTCGCCTCCGGCGATGCGCAGGTCGGTAACGGCCTTGGCGACGGCATAGCCATCGGCGAGGGACAGGGCTTCGATTGCGGAAAACGGTGGTAGCAACTTGCCGGCGCGACGCGCATCGAGCAATTGCCGGGCATGGCGCTGGGCTAGCGTGGAGGAAAGCATGGGATGCACCCGGTTCACGGGCGGGGACAGTTGGAAACGGCTTATTGTGGGTGACAATCCGGCTTGGCACAAGGGCAAGCGGATGACTGCACGATGCGACGCTGCCCCCTCTTCCCCAACCCTTCTCCCGCGAGGGGAGAAGGGAGTGATTCACGGAATAACGACTATATGGAAGCCACTTTACTACTTGCCTTCCCACAAATCCCCATTGGGACTGGTGCGCGGCGCGGTCACGCCGAAATGCGTATACGCCGCCGGGGTGGCAATGCGGCCGCGCGGGGTGCGCTGCAAATAGCCTTGCTGGATCAGGTAAGGTTCCAGCACGTCTTCGATGGTGTCGCGCTCTTCGCCGATGGCAGCCGCCAGATTATCGAGGCCGACCGGGCCGCCATTGAACTTGAACAAGACCGCTTCCAGCAGCTTGCGGTCCATGATGTCGAAACCGACCGGATCGACATCGAGCATCACCAGCGCGGCATCGGCCATCGCCTTGGTAATGTCGCCATTGCCTTTCACTTCGGCATAGTCGCGCACCCGGCGCAGCAGGCGGTTGGCGATACGCGGCGTGCCGCGGCTGCGCTTGGCGATTTCCAGCGCGCCGTCGTCGTGGATCGGCGCGTTGAGCAAGTGGGCGCTGCGGGTGACGATGCGCGCCAGTTGCTGCGGCGTATAAAACTCCAGCCGCGCCACGATGCCGAAGCGGTCGCGCAAGGGATTGGTCAGCATGCCGGCGCGAGTGGTCGCGCCAACTAGGGTGAAGGGCTGCAGGTCGAGCCGCACCGAACGCGCCGCCGGCCCTTCGCCGATCATGATGTCGATCTGGTAGTCCTCCAACGCCGGATAGAGGATTTCCTCGACCACCGGCGACAGGCGATGAATCTCGTCGATGAACAGCACGTCGTTGGCTTCCAGATTGGTCAGCAGCGCCGCCAGATCGCCGGCGCGCTCCAGCACCGGCCCGGATGTCTGGCGCAGGTTGACGCCCATTTCGCGCGCGATGATGTGCGCCAGCGTGGTCTTGCCCAGACCGGGCGGGCCGAACAACAGAGTATGGTCGAGCGCTTCCTTGCGTTTGCGGGCGGCGCTGATGAAAATCTCCAGTTGGTCGCGGATTTTTTCTTGGCCGACGTATTCATCGAGCTGCTTCGGCCGCAAGGCGCGTTCGATCGCCTCCTCGTTGGGCGAAGCGGGCGTAGCCGCGATGATGCGTTGTTCGGTGAAGTTATCGGTCTGGATGCTCATAATTTTATTTCTTGCGAGACTGAGTTAAGCGCAACGGTACTCCGTCCTCAACATATCAAGACTTCGCCAAAGCCTTCAAAGCCAGCTTAATGCCTTCCGAGACACCGCTGCCGGCCGGCACCTGCTTCAATGCCAGCGTCGCTTCTTTGTCGGAATAACCCAGCGCCAGCAAGGCATGCAGGATATCGGAACCGGCATCACTATGCGTCGCCGCGCCTGCACCCAGATCGGCGCCGAGCTTGCCCTTCAATTCGAGCAGCAGCCGTTCGGCGGTCTTTTTGCCGATGCCGGGAATCTTAGTCAATCGCCCGGCTTCCTGCATCGTCACCGCTTGCGCTAAATCGGCCACAGACAGGCCGGACAGAATCGACAAGGCCGTGCGCGCACCGACGCCGGAAATTTTAATGAGCTCTTTGAAGACATTGCGTTCCTCCACCGTGCCGAAACCATACAGTAGGTGGGCATCTTCACGCACCGCCAGATGCGTCAACAGCACGACCTTCTCGCCCAGTCCCGGCAGATTGTAGAAAGTGCTCATCGGCACGCCCACTTCGTAACCAACACCATTGCAATCGACAATCAATTGCGGCGGATTTTTCTCCAGCAGGATTCCAGAAAGTCGGCCTATCATAGCGGTGGGATGTGCAATAAATGATGTGCAATGCATGATGTAATAAACTGGCGTCCATCATACAGGACAAAACCATGAACACTCGCACTAAGCGTGGCAGTCACGGTCGGCGTGCGGGAACCCATTGAGCCCATGAATTATCTGGCGCATATCTACCTAGCCCGACACGACAACGCAGCCATGCTCGGCGCGCTGCTCGGTGATTTCGCCAAGGCGAATGTCGCCGGAAAATACGCGCCCTTGATCGAGACGGAAATCCTGCTGCACCGGAAAATCGATTCTTATACCGACAGCCATGCCGTCACGAAAGCAGCCTTGCAACGTTTCGCGCCCGGCCGCAGACGATTTGCCGGCATCGTGCTGGATGTGTTTTACGATCACTTGCTGGCGAAAGATTGGCCATCCTATTCCGATGTGCCGCTGCAGGAATTTGTGCAAAATTTCTATCGCACACTCGACACGCACCATCATCTGCTGCCGCCGAAACTGTTGGACATTGCACCACGCATGGCAGAGCAAAACTGGCTCGGCTCCTACCAAGATTTCCGCAGCGTGGAATTTGCAGTCAACCGGATTTCGCAACGGCTCTCGCGGGATGGCAATTTGTTGCGGGAAGCCTTACTCGACTTGGAAGCACATCACACCGCGCTCACGGCGGGGTTCGCGCATTTCTTTCCCGAATTGATGCAATTTGCGGAAGCGGAACGCAATAGACTGCGACAAAAAAACACCGGCTAAACTAAGCGCCCGCCCCGCACACGCAGCCCCTTCTTCGCCAGCGCCGGCGCCAAGCCACCCAGCACACCCAGCACATCGCTGTTGTGCGCATGGCAGATCGCCACACCGAGCGCATCGGCGGCATCGCGCCCCGGCATGCCGGACAAGGACAGCAGACGCTGCACCATGTCTTGCACTTGCTGCTTCTGCGCTTTGCCGTGGCCGACCACTGCTTGCTTGACTTGCAGCGCGGTGTATTCGGCCACCAGCAAGTCGGCCGCCACCAGTCCGCAAATCGCCGCGCCGCGCGCCTGCCCGAGCAACAGAGTGGATTGCGGATTGACGTTGACGAATACTTTTTCGATCGCGGCGCAATCGGGCTGGTAAGTCCGAATGACTTCTGCGACGCCGGCAAGGATGGTTTTAAGACGCTGCGGCAAATCGAGGTCGGGCGTCTTGATGGTGCCGGACGCGACATAGCTCAGCTTGTTGCCCTGCTTTTCGATCACGCCGAAACCGGTGATACGCAAGCCGGGGTCGATGCCGAGGATGCGTCCGTCGCTCATTTTCCGGGTTCCGCCAGCACGGCATCATCAGTCAATGGCGGTTCCACGTTGAGGCCGAAATCGATGGCTTGACGCAGCACGAACGAAGGCAATGCGGTTGAGAGCAAGGCATACAACAGCAGGCCGCCGTATAGCGTGGCCGAAATGTTGAAACGCTCATACAAAACAAACGCCAACACCAGCGTGAACACCAAGGTCGGCATCAAGGTAATCGACACATTCAAAGTGCTACGCAACGATTCTTTGAATATCATGCGACGCTGCAGCCACAGAATCGTAATCCGCACCGGCAAGATCACCACGGTAATCGCTAGGCCGATCCACAAGGCGGGCCATTCCAGCGCTTCGGCTGGCACATGCATGCCGGCCTCAAAAAAATAAAAGGGCACGAAGAAACTCGCAAACAATTTGACGGCATGCATGGTGTCGGGCGACGCAATCGCCGGCATGCGTTCCTGTACCCGACGCGCCAGAATCCCGACCAAAAATGCGCCGACCAAGTAGTACACGCCGAGTTCCTTGGTGACATACGCCGCCACGATCGCGATCATGACCAAGAATGAAAATTCCGACCCCGGCGCATACGGCAGAATGAAGCGCGCAAATGACATGAACGCCAGCGGCAACAGCAACACCATGCCCAGCAGAATGCCGGACGACACGGTCAACTGGCCGACAGAATTCGACTGCAAAGTAATGAACAGCAAAGACAACGCCAACAGTTCAGCGGAAATCGCTTTGAGCATGACCCACAAGCGCTCTTCCTCTCGCAGTCCAAGCCGATTCAGGGATTCCAAAATAAACCCGGTGGAAGGCGTCAGTAAGGCCAGCGCCAGTAAGCTAGCGGCTTGCCATGACAGCCCCATCCAATGCATGCCGAGCCAAGCGCAAATACCGAGGGTGAACAAGCTGACCAGCAAATGCGTAATGATCGGCCATTTGTACTTGAGCAAATCGTCGATGTTGACTTCCAGCCCGGCAAACAGGAACAAGGAAGAAATGCCCATCACCGACAACAGCGATACGACCAGCATAGGCGGCGTGTGCTCGCTCCAAGCCGAAACCAGCAGACCGAATAACAGGCAGGTGATCGGCGCCGGAATGCGAAAGCGCTGCAGCGCTTTCGGCACCACCAAAATCATCAGCAAAAAGCCGAGGTACATCAGCGGCTGCGTGACGGAGGCATCCAGTTCAAAGTTCAGCATGACGCTGCGGGAGACGTGAAAGACGTCTTACCCGTCAATGGCGGAAATGACGGGTGCCGGTGTACACCATCACCACACCGCGCTCATCGGCAGCGTCGATCACCTCTTGGTCACGCATCGAGCCGCCCGGTTGAATGACGCATGTCGCGCCGGCATCCACCACCACGTCTAGGCCGTCGCGGAACGGGAAGAAGGCATCGGAGGCGACTGCCGTGCCGACCAACGACAGCTTGGCATGTTGCGCTTTGATCGAAGCGATGCGCGCGGAATCGATGCGGCTCATCTGGCCGGCACCGACGCCCATGGTCATCCCCTTGGCACAGAACACGATCGCGTTCGACTTGACGAACTTGGCGACGCGCCAAGCGAACATCATGTCGGCCATTTGTTCCGGCGTCGGTTGTTTTTTAGTGACGATGCGCAGTTCTTCGCGCTGCACATTCTTGGCATCCGGCGCCTGCACCAACAAGCCGCCACCAACGCGTTTGAAATCGTGATTGTTGATGCCCTTGCCCAGCGGAATTTGCAGCAAGCGCACGTTTTGTTTAGTCGAGAAAATGCGTTTGGCTTCTTCCGAAAAAGCAGGCGCGATCAGCACTTCGACGAATTGCTTGACCACCGCTTCGGCGGTGAAGCCATCGAGTTCGCAATTGAAAGCAATGATGCCGCCGAAAGCCGAAGTCGGATCAGTCTGATGCGCTTTGACATAGGCTTCCAGCGGGGTTACGCCGGTAGCCACGCCACAAGGGTTGGCATGTTTGATGATGACGCAGGCGTGGTCATCGAAAGTCTTGACGCATTCCCAAGCGGCGTCAGCATCGGCGATATTGTTGTAGGACAGCTCCTTGCCCTGCAATTGCGCGTAGTTGGCCAACGCGCCTTCGACGGCGTGCACATCACGATAGAACGCCGCCGACTGATGCGGGTTTTCGCCGTAGCGCATTTCCTGCACCTTGTCGAAATGCAGGTTCAGCGTGGATGGATAAGGGCTGCGGGTGGCGTGCGCTTTGTCAGCGCCGAGCGACGTGAAATAGTTGGTGATCGCGCCATCGTATTGCGCGGTATGGGCAAACACTTTTTTCGCCAGGGTGAAGCGCGTTTCATAAGCGACGTCACCGCTTTTCATTTCTTCCAGCACCACGTTATAGTCAGCCGGATCACAGATCACCACCACGTCTTTGTGATTCTTGGCCGAGGAACGCAGCATGGCCGGGCCGCCGATGTCGATATTTTCAATCGCGTCTTCCAGCGTGCACTGTTGCTTCGCCACGGTTTGCTGGAAAGGATAGAGATTGACCACCACCATGTCGATGGTCGGGATGTCGTGCTGCGCCAGCGCCGCCCGATGTTCCGGGAAATCGCGCCGCGCCAAAATGCCGCCATGCACTTTCGGATGCAAAGTTTTGACGCGACCATCGAGCATTTCCGGGAAGCCGGTGTAATCCGCTACCTCAGTGACGGCTAAGCCATTGTCGGCCAGCAGTTTAGCGGTGCCGCCGGTCGAAAGCAGCTTGACGCCCATGTCAGACAACGCGCGCGCAAATTCGAGCACGCCAGTTTTATCGGAAACGGAAATGAGGGCTTGTTTAATCATGATGGAACAAAAAGGAAGGTAGGAGAAAACGAATTGGCGACACTGTGCGCCCTATCAAGACAACGCAAAAACATTAGAGCAAGCCGTGTTGCTGCAATTTCTTGCGCAAGGTATTGCGGTTGATGCCGAGCATCTCGGCCGCTAGCGACTGATTGCCTTCGGCGCGCGCCATCACGACTTCTAGAATCGGCCGCTCCACCGTGAACACCACCATGTCATAGACATTCGTCGGTTGCAGTTCGCCTAAATCCTTGAAGTATTTTTCAAGGCTTTTCTTGACGACATCCTGGATATTGTCTTTGCTCATGGTCTGATAGAGGAATGCGCGCCGGCTCAAGCAGCCAGCCTGTGCCCGGAGAAATCGGTGATGTCGCCAAGATCGCTGAGGCCATATTGTAACCGTTCACCAAGGCTGGCCTGCATTTCAAAAAAGCCATCGACCGCCGCCCGTTGCGCCGCGCAATCTTCCAACTTATTCATGTGCTGGCGGAAGGTTTCCCCGCCCGGCAAATCGCGCACATACCAGCCGATATGTTTGCGCGCAGTCCGCACGCCGAGATAGTCGCCGTAAAAAGCGTAATGCGCGCGCAAGTGCTCATCCATCAGAGTGCGCACTTCTGCCACCAGCGGCGACGGCAAGTGCATACCGGTGCGTAGGTAATGATCGATCTCGCGGAAGATCCAAGGCCGCCCCTGCGCTGCGCGACCAATCATCACGGCATCCGCACCCGTTTTATCCAATACGTAACGCGCTTTTTCCGGCGTATCGATATCACCGTTGGCAACCACCGGAATGCGCACGGCATTTTTGACGGCGGCGATGGTGTCGTATTCCGCTGCGCCACTGTAGCCGTCGGCACGAGTGCGGCCATGCAACGTCAGCATGGCAATGCCACTGTCTTCGGCCAGCTTCGCAATCGTCAGCGCATTCTTGTGAGCGCGGTCCCAGCCGGTGCGAAATTTCAAGGTGACCGGCACATCGACCGCCGCCACCACGCTGGCGAGAATCTGCGCCACCAATTTTTCATCCTGCAGCAGAGCCGAGCCGCACCAGTTGTTGCAGACTTTTTTGACCGGAC
>JAFECY010000260.1 GCA_018241865.1 Pseudomonadota bacterium
CGCGATGTGATGTTCATCGCCAAATAAATACTCTCGGATTCCATCATGCTCGCCACTCTGTTCCACCCCAGCCTTACCGATTGCCGTCGGCTGTTTCTGCGCAATTACGAAGTGCTCATCAACATCGGCGTACACGAGTTCGAGAAAAAAGGCGAACAGCGCGTACTGATTAACGTCGATCTATTCATCCCGCTGGCGCTCTCGACACCGAAGGACGATCACCTAGATGAAGTCGTCGATTACGATTTCATCCGCAGCAGCATCGCCAAGCGCATGGCCGAAGGCCATATCCATTTGCAAGAAACCCTGTGCGACGATGTTGCGCGCGCCATGCTGGCGCACCCGAAAGTGCGCGCAGTGCGCGTCTCGACCGAAAAGCCGGATGTCTATCCCGACTGCGACGCAGTCGGCGTCGAAGTCTTCCACGTGAAGGAACAGGCATGAGCGCGGCCATGATCGATCAGGCGGCGGACGCCAGCGTCAGCATCAAGAAATCGGAAAAGATCGCCTACGAAAACAACAAGCTGCACAAGCGCCTGTGCCGGCTGGTGGGCCAGGCCATCGGCGACTTCAACATGATCGAGGAAGGCGACAAGGTGATGGTCTGCCTGTCCGGCGGCAAGGATAGCTATGCCCTGCTTGATATCCTGCTGACCTTGCGCGAACGCGCGCCGATTCATTTCGACATCATCGCCGTCAACCTCGACCAGAAGCAGCCCAACTTTCCCGAGCACGTGCTGCCGGCATACCTGACCAAACTCGGCGTGCCCTTCCACATCGAAAACCAGGATACCTACAGCATCGTCAAGCGCGTCATCCCGGAAGGCAAGACCACTTGCTCGCTCTGCTCGCGGCTGCGGCGCGGCATCCTGTACCGCGTGGCCGATGAACTGGGCGCGACCAAGATCGCGCTTGGCCATCATCGCGACGATATCCTCGAAACCTTTTTCCTCAACATGTTCTTCGGCGGGAAGCTGAAAGGCATGCCGGCCAAGCTGCAATCCGACGATGGCAAGCACATCGTGATCCGGCCGCTGGCTTACGTGAAGGAAGAAGACACCACGCGCTATGCCGCGGTGAAGCAATTCCCGATCATCCCGTGCGACTTGTGCGGCAGCCAGGAAAACCTGCAGCGCAAGCAGATCAAGGGCATGCTGCGCGAGTGGGACAAGAAGCATCCGGGCCGGGTCGATAATGCTTTTGCCGCGCTGTCCACCGTCGTTCCTTCTCATCTGATGGATAGTGGGTTGTTCAACTTCGCCGATCTGGCGGTCGATGGCGTGGCGAATCCGAATGGCGATATCGCTTTCGATGAAGATCCGTGTTCGACGCCGAGCGTTATGCCGGGGATTATTTCGCTGCGCGAAGCGGATTGAGCGGCACGGATCGCTGACGGCGGTCAACGCATGCAGGGCAATGGTGCAAGAAGTGCATGCTAGAATTTTTGCTTTGAATTTTTAACCACGGCGCACACGGCGCGCACGGCGAAAAAACCACCCCCTCCCTTTCAAGGGGAGGGCTGGGGTGGGGATGGGGTAAATCGCAGCGCGCACAACCCATCCCCATCCCTACCTTCCCCTTGAAGGGGAAGGAGCTTCCAAGGTTTTTCGCCGTGAGCGCCGTGTGCGTCGTGGTTAAACCCTACCGTCTCATCACAAACACATGAACATCGTCATCCTCGCAGCCGGCATGGGCAAACGCATGCAATCATCCCTGCCGAAAGTCTTGCATCCGCTGGCCGGCAAGCCGCTGCTGTCGCACGTGGTCGATACCGCGCGCAGCCTGAAACCCACTTCGCTGTGCGTGGTCTATGGCCACGGCGGCGAAGTCGTGCCGCAACAACTGGCGGCTGACGACCTCGCCTTCGCCAAGCAGGAACCACAGCTCGGCACCGGCCACGCCGTCATGCAGGCCGCCGCGCACCTGAAGGATGGCGTGCCGACGCTAGTGCTGTACGGCGACGTGCCGCTGACCTCGGCAGCAAGTCTGCAACGCCTGATCGACAGCGCTGGCAATGACAAGCTGGCGATCCTGACGGTGGAACTGGATGACCCGACCGGCTACGGCCGCATCGTCCGCAATGGCGGCGAGATCGTGAAGATCGTCGAACAGAAAGATGCCAGCGAAGCCGAGCGCGCGATCCGCGAAGTCAACAGCGGCATCCTGGTCGCGCCGACCGCGCACCTGAAGCGCTGGCTGACCACGCTATCGAACGACAACGCGCAAGGTGAGTACTACCTGACCGACATCGTCGCCCGCGCCGTCGCCGAGGGCGTGCCGGTCAAGTCGGCGCAGCCGGCTGCCGTGTGGGAAACCCTCGGCGTCAACAGCAAGGTGCAACTGGCCGAACTGGAACGCATCCACCAGCGCAATGTCGCCAACGCCCTGCTCGAACGCGGCGTGACCCTGGCCGATCCGGCCCGCATCGACGTGCGCGGTTCGCTCACCTGCGGACGCGACGTGACGATCGATGTCAATTGCGTGTTCGAGGGTACGGTGGAAGTGGAAGAAGGCGCCAGCATCGGCGCCAACTGCGTGATCAGGAATGCGAAGATCGGCCGCGGCGCGCAAATCAAACCCTTTTGCCATATCGAGGAAGCAAGCGTCGGCGCCGCATCGCAGATCGGCCCGTATGCACGGCTGCGCCCCGGCACCGAACTCGGCGATGACGTCCACATCGGCAATTTCGTCGAAGTGAAAAACAGCCAAATCGCCGCCCACAGCAAGGCCAACCATCTAGCCTACGTCGGCGACGCCACGGTCGGCGCGCGCGTCAACATCGGCGCCGGCACCATCACCTGCAACTACGACGGCGCCAACAAGTTCCGCACCGTGATCGAGGATGATGTTTTCATCGGCAGCGACTCGCAACTGGTGGCGCCGGTGCGCGTCGGCAAGGGCGCGACGCTGGGGGCCGGCACCACGCTGACCAAGGATGCGCCGGAAGGCAAGCTGACGGTATCGCGCGCGAAGCAGATGGCGATTGAAGGTTGGCAGCGACCGGTGAAGCAGAAGAAATAAAAGTATTCCTTTACGAATATCTACACAGACATCAATCAATTTCTAATTTGATTTTCATGCCAAAAATAATTTTGGCGATTACCACCTCAGAGATTCACTGAAAGAAAAATGAAGAAAATATCCTACATCCTAATTGGTATGTATATCGCTTTCGGTTACTCGAATGCTCACGCGGCGGATGATGCAAAAGATAAAAATCTTACTTGCGCCGCCTACTACCAAACCCTATCAATTTTCGCGCCAGAGTTAGTCAATGATTTGACGAGCGATCAGGCAGTCAAAGCAACTTTTGCATTCCGAAAACAGGTTGATGGGGCGATGTACGTCATGACGTCCAATGACGAGTTCATTAAACGATGGCGAGAATTAGACGGTGAAATTCCGAGACCCGCCACATCTGAAGGCATCAGCAAGTTCCGGGCGAAATACGACAGCACATGCAGGCCTTTGCTTCGGAATGCTTGGTGCGATGCATACAAAGAGCACTCCAAGAGCGCGTGCCCCAACTAATTTCACAAACGAACGCATCAAGAACGTTGCCTGACACGCTCCACAACGCAACAGCCGCCTCAACTCTGCCGCGATAAAAGCTGCCACGCCCAAGATTATTTCAACGAAAAATCCACCCGGCTCGGTGATTTCTTGCCCTTGTCATCCTTGCCTTCGGCCGCCGGCTTGGCGGCGAGGATGAACACGCGTTCGCCCGGCACCTGACCGTTTTTCAGCAACCAGTCCTTGACCGCTTGCGCGCGCGCATTGCCGAGCGCGGTCAGGTCGTCGTCGCTGGCGGTGGTGTTGGCGATCATCAGCTTTTCCATTTCTTCCACCGGCAAATCTTTTTGCATGCCGATCAGGTTGCGCGGCTTGGGGAAGGATTCGGCCTTGTACACTTTTGCCAGCAGCGCCGGATACTCCTCCGGCTTGACGGTGACGCCTTCGGCGGGGACGGACTCGCCGCGCGCGATGATTTCCTTGATCTTGAGGGCGCGCACCTTGCGGTTGATGGCGGCGCGCTTGTAGCCTTCGCGTTCGGCTTCGCCACCGCTGCGGCCGGTGATTTCGAGCTTGATGGCGGGACGCTCGGTCAAGGCCTTGGCCAGCGATTTGAGCTTGGCTTCGCCGGCCGGCGGGACGACGGCGCTCCCCGGCGCGAATTCCAGATACGATAATTCCTCGCCGCCGCCGAACAGCGAGCCGAGCAGCGTGAACGGCGCGGTGGCGGCCTTGGCGATGAGATTGACGATCACCTTGACGATGATGCCGCCCATCGAGAATTGCGGATCGTCGAGCGAGCCGGAGATCGGCAGGTTGATGTCGATGACGCCGTTGCGGTCGCGCAGCAAAGCCACCGCCAGATGCACCGGCAGGTTGGCGGCGCCGGGGCTATCGACCTTGTCGCCGAAGGTGAGCTGGTCGAGGATCAAACGGTTTTGCGCGGTCAGCTTGCGGTCCGCGATTTGATAGGCGACATCGAAAGAGAGCTTGCCCTTTTCGATGCCGTAACCGATGTAGCGACCGGAGTACGGCGAGAGCGGCGCCAGTTCCATGTCGCGCACCTTGGCTTGAATGTCGAGCGCAAGATCGCCCTTGAGCGGGTTGATGTTGCCGGCGACCGACAGCGGCGCGCTGTTGACCTGGCCGCGCAGATCGACAGTGGCGCTGCTGGCGGGGTCGGACGACAAGCCTTGCACCACGCCGCCCAGGTCCATCAGATTGGCCGTGTAATTGGGCTTGATGAAATTATCGGTGAAGCGCACCTTGCCGCCTTGCAGGGTGAGCTTGCGGATTTTGATCGGCGGCATTTTGACTGGCGCGGCGGCAGCGCTGGCAGAGGCAGCAGCCGGCGTCGATGTTGCCGTGGGTTCGACGGACATGGGATCGCCGCCGGCTTCGGGCGTGGCGTTTGCCGCAGCATTCGATGCGGCGGCCGAAGTGGCAACTGATGTGGCAACTGAAGTGGCGGCAGGATCAGCATTGGTTGCCGATGCATTGGATGTCGATGCATCGACCGGCCTGTCGGTCAGGCTCTTGCGTTCGCCGGGATGCGCGCGGGCGATGTCTTGCAAATTGATGCGGCCGCTGGGGTCGATGATGACGCGGGCGAAGAAATCGGCCAACGCAATCTGGTCCACTGCCAGTGAAAAAGGTTCGAGCTTGACATCGACGCCGCCGAAGTAAAGCGACTTCCAGCGCAGGAAATCGTTGCTGCTCAATTTATCCACCGTCGCCAAATCACCGAGCGTGACATCGCCCTTGAAGCCGCCCGTCAGCACGCCATCCTTGCGCTGGTCGAGTTGCAGCGCGCCCTTGCCGGACAAACTGGCACGCGTGAACAGCAAGTTGATTTTGTCGGTGACGTAAGGTTGCAGCGGCAGAATATCGACCGCTTTCAAATCGAGATTGAGATCGGTATGCAGCGGCGCGAGACCGAGCGCGCCGTTCACCGCCAATTGGCCGCTCTGATTGACTGCTGCCTTCAATTCCAACTTGCCGCGCGCATCCGGCGCGGTGGACAGGCCGGTCATCGTCAGACTGATCGGCGACAACTGCGTCACTGCCGGGCGCGGCAGGCTGCGGTCTTCCAGCTTCGCGCTCCAGTTTTGCAGGGCGATCTTGCCGACGCTGACGGTGTAGCCGGCTTCGGATGCGGTCGTTGCCGGCTTGCTCTCGACGACGGCCGGTGTAGCGACGGTGACCCCGGTCGGCTTGTCGTGTCGCACCTGGAAATTGCCGCTGGCGGAAACGACTTCGTCGATGTTGACGGTTTTCTTGCTCATGTCGAGCGCGATCTTGCGCAGACCGAGATCGAATTTCTCCACGCCGGCGCTCATCGGCTTGTTTGGCTGCTCGTCGCCATAACGCAGCGTGGCATTGTGGATGTCGAATTCGCCCAGCTCTAGTTGCGGTATGGCGGATGGCGGGTGCTCGGCTGTTTTATTTGTTGCTTTATTTGTTCCGTTAGCTGCTGCTTCCTTTTCCACTTTCGTTTCGCGTCGCGCACCCGCTACACCGGCAGCGGTCGATGTCGGCAAGAGTCGCAGCAAACTCAACTGCCCCTTGCTGTCGCGCGTCGCGTCCAGCTCCAGGCCGTTCAGCGCCAGTTGCGCCACGTCGATGCGCTTGCCGAGCACGTTGGTGCGGTCCAAACGCAGCGACAGTTCCGGCAACTTGAGCACCGACTTGCCATTGAGCTCGGTGAGCTGTAACGATTTGATCGTGCTGGTGCCGCTCAACAACAGCGCCGCCGCGCCTTCTTTCGGCTGCTGGAAGCTGGCGCGCATGTGCACGTCGAGCCGCGCGCTCGGCACCTTGAAGCTCGGTTGGAATGGCAGGTATTCCAGATAGCGCGGCAAATCCAATCCGTCCAGATTCAGTTCGACCATCGCCTCTTTCGGTTCGGCGTAAGGCAGCACCTTGCCTTTGAGCAGCAATGGCGTGCCGTTGAATGTCGCGCTCAACATCGGCTCGACGAACACTTCAACTTTGGATGGCAGCGAAGAAACGAAAGGCACGCCGAGCTTGAGGTCGGCGACGGTGTGGGTGGTTTTCTCGGGCAGGTCCTCGAACACGATGCGACCGTTGTCGATCTGGATGTTATAGATCGAGAAGCGCGCCGGCTCTTTCGATGGCGCTTGCTTGTCGCCCATCTGAAGAATGTCGTCGATGTTATAGCTGCGCGCATCCTTGCGTACCAGGTGTACATAGGGTTTACTCAAGCGCAGTTCCTGCACGACAGGTGCCAGCCGCCACAGCGATTGCGCCGAAATATTGACGGTAAGGGCGTCGAAGGAGGCAAACACGGTTTCGCTCTGCGGCTCCAGCAACTTGAAATCGCGCAGCGTCAGCGACAAGGCATACGGACTGATCTCGACCTTGCCGATGCTGGCTTTGCGCTGCAGCTTCTGCGTCAAAATTTGTTCTGCCTGTGACTTGACGATGCCCGGCAGGACGAAGTAACCGAACAGGCCGAACAGCAGAAAAAAGACCAACAGACCGATGCCGGTGCGTTTGACGAACGGCTTGGCGACGATAGTGCGCAGGCGCTGGATGGCGGGATGATTGGTATTGATTTTCATCGGCGGCGTTGAGGGAATGGCGATCGGAAAATTCTA
>JAFECY010000261.1 GCA_018241865.1 Pseudomonadota bacterium
CACTTCGGCCTGCGCGTGAAACCCAATACCGAAAGCCTGGGTGCAGGCACCACCATTTCGGTGGTGAGCGCGATCACCATCGTGATTCTGGCCGATGCGGTGTTCGCCATCTTGTTTAGCGGCGTGGGGTATTCATGACGACCGCCGATCAACAACCACTCATCCGCATCCGCCAGCTGTGGACGCAATTCGACAGCTTCGTGGTGCATCAGAATTTGGATTTGGATGTGATGCCGGGTGAGATCATGTCGCTGGTGGGCGGCTCCGGCTCCGGCAAAACCACGCTGCTGCGGCAGATACTGGGACTGGAACGCCCGACGCGCGGTACGGTGAAAGTGTTCGGCGAAAACATTCACAGCGGCGATGGCGAGAGTCAGCGTCGTCTGCGCACGCGCTGGGGCATGCTGTTTCAGCAAGGTGCGCTGTTTTCGGCACTGACCACGCTCGACAACGTCGCACAGCCGATGCGCGAATTGCGCAATCTGCCGGAAGACCTGATTCGCGACGCCGCGCTATTCAAGCTTTCGCTGGTCGGCATCACGCCGCGCGACGCGATGAAGATGCCGGCCGATTTGTCCGGCGGCATGATTAAACGCGTCGCACTGGCGCGCGCGCTGGCACTGGAACCGGAGCTACTGTTTCTCGACGAGCCGACCGCCGGACTCGACCCGCAACGGTCGGACGAATTCGTCGAACTCATACGCACCCTGCACCAACAAATGCGATTGACCGTGGTAATGGTGACGCACGATCTCGACACCTTGTACGCGCTATCAACCAGAATCGCGGTGCTGGCGGAAAAGCATGTGATCGCCTGCGCCCCGCCGCGCGAGATTTTGTCCGTGCACCATCCCTTCATCGAAGAATTTTTCCTCGGCGAACGCGGCAAACGCGCATTGACGGAACTGGATACACCGAAACAAGTATGAAAGTATGATGGAGCACTCATGAGGCACTCTTCTTATGGAAAATAAAGCGCACGCCTTGCTAGCTGGCCTGTTCACTATCTTGCTGTTGGCGGCGACCATCGCCATCGGCATGTGGTTCCGCCGCGACCGCACCGACATGGTGCCCTACGAAATCGCTACCAAGCTCTCTATCCCCGGCCTCAACCCGCAGGCGGCGGTGCGCTATCGCGGCCTCGATGTCGGCAAAGTGGAAAGCATCGTGTTCGACCCGCAAGTGCCGGGGCAGATTCTGATCCGCATGACGGTCAAACCGGATACGCCGATCACATATTCGACCTACGGCACGCTCGGCTATCAAGGCGTGACCGGCATCGCCTTCGTCCAACTCGACGACGATGGTAAAAACCCGGTGCGCGTTCAGAGCAATGCCGCGCAAGTGGCGCGCATCGAACTGCGCCCCAGTCTATTCGACAGCCTGCAGACCAGAGGCGTCGCCATTCTCGATCAAGCCGAGCAATTGACGCGGCAGATCAACCAACTGGTCAATCCTGAAAACCAGAAAATGATCCTCAGTGCATTTCAAAATATCGGCAAGGCCGCCAGCGAACTCGAAACCATTCCGCGCCAGTTGCAACCGACCCTAGAAAAATTACCGTCGTTGACGACCCAAGCCGACAAAACACTGGCCTCGATCACCGCTCTGAGCGCCAAGATGCAAGCGCCCAACGGCACGGTCGATCAACTCAATTCCGCAGTGGATCAAGTCGGCATCGTCGCCAACAAGATCGAATTGCAGGTGCTGCCGCTGGCCGGCGATGCGCGCTCCGGCCTGCGTACGCTGAACCGCACGCTCGACACCATCCGCGAACAACCGCAAAGTTTGCTGTTCGGCGCAGACCCGGCACCGCCCGGCCCGGGCGAAACCGGCTTCACCCCGCCCGCGCACTGATTTCGGAGTACACCATGACTATCTCGCCTCGCCGCTCATTCACGCTGTTGTTCATCCCGCTGCTCGCTTGCAGCTTGCTATTGGCCGGCTGCGCCTTGCGCCCTGATCGCAATTTGCGTTCGTCCAACTTGTACGATCTCGGCCCGCTGCCACAGGCCAAAGTTACGCTGCCTGCCGTCCATGTCAGCATCGCTGAAATCAGCGCACCGGCCTGGCTCGACAGTACCGCAATGTTTTACCGGCTCGACTATGCCAACAGTCAGCAACCGCATCCCTATGCGCAAAGCCGCTGGCTGAGTGCGCCGGCGCAGATGTTCGGGCAACGCTTGAAAGCGCGCATTGCCGCCGCTGGCGGCATCGCCGCCAATGCCTCGGATGCCGCCAGCAACCTGTCGATGCTGCGTATCGACGCCAACGATTTCATCCACGCCTTCGATGCCCCGGAAAAAAGTCACGGCGATGTGAGCATGCGTGTTTCGGTCTATAGCGGACGCGCGCTGATCGCACAAAAAAGCTTCACGAAATCAGCGAACGCCCCCAGCAACAATGCCGACGGCGGCGCGAAAGCATTGGCGACAGCCAGTGATGCCGTCATCGACGAGATCATCCCCTGGTTGGCGACGCTGCCACTGAAACGTTAAACACCCGCCGGAGCGCGCAAACCATGCTTCCCCAGCGCCATCATCCGCCGCATCCTTCGACCTTCGCTCGGGTCGGCGTGCTGGTGTACGGCCTGCTCATCATCTACGCCAGCCTGTACCCGTTCAGCGGCTGGCATGACAACGGCATCGCGCCTTGGGCATTCCTGTCCGCGCCGTTGCCTTATTACTGGACTGGATTCGATGTCGTCACCAACATCGTCGGTTACATACCGCTCGGCATGCTGGCGGTGCTGGCGCTGTACCCACGCGTGCGCGGCGTCGCGGCGTTGTTGATCGCCACCGCCGGCTGCGTACTGATGTCGGGCGCGATGGAAGGCTTGCAAACTTTTTTGCCGAGTCGGGTATCGTCGAATCTGGATTTTTACACCAACAGCGGCGGCGGCTTGATCGGCGCGCTGATCGGCTGGCGACTGAGCCA
>JAFECY010000262.1 GCA_018241865.1 Pseudomonadota bacterium
ACAACCAAAAGAACGAAGAGCGCGACCCCTCGCAGGCACTGCTGCTGCTAGCGCAACTAGCCGAAGAACGCCAGGATACCGATGCTGCGCTGAAATGGCTGGATCGCATCGAACCGGGCGAGGCCTATCTCGGCGCACAACTCAAGCGAGCACAATTGCTGGCGCGGCGCGGCGACATGGCTGGCGCGCGTAAAGTGCTGCAGCAAGCTGCCGTCGATAGCGAGGCCGATAAAGTGCAACTCATCGTCGCCGAAGCGCAACTGCTGCGTGACGCCAACCGCACCCAAGAAGCCTTCGCCGTACTGGATGCCGGCCTGAAAAGCCACCCCGACAACACCGATATCCTGTACGACTACGGCATGCTGGCGGAAAAATCCAACAAACTGGATTTGATGGAAAAGACCTTCCGCAAGGTCATCGCCCTCGCACCGAAGAACCAACACGCCTACAACGCCCTCGGTTATTCCTTGGCAGAGCGCAAGCTGCGTTTGCCGGAAGCTTTGACCCTCATCACCAAGGCAAATGAACTCGCCCCACAAGACCCTTACATCATGGATAGTTTGGGCTGGGTGTATTACCGACTCGGCAATTTAAAAGAAGCTGAAATCTACCTACGCCGCGCCTATGCGCTGCGCCCAGAAGCTGAAATCGGTGCACACCTCGGCGAAGTGCTATGGATCAAGGGGGCAAAAGAAGAAGCACAAAAATACTGGCGCGAAGCGCAAAGCAAGGATCCGAAAAACGACACGTTGAAAAGTACCCTACTGCGCCTACAAGGTCGCCTGTAATGCGCTGGCGTCTAGTCGTCGCGCTACTGGCGACGTGTTTGCTGCTCGGCGCCTGCGCCGACATCACCCCGCCGCCCGCCACAGCGACGCGTGACGCTGCAACGCGGGCTTACCACGACACCATAGAAATGCGCGGACGCCTGTCTGTGCAATACCAGCGCAACGACCAGGAAGAAGCCTTGCATGGCAGTTTCACTTGGTCGCAAACCGCCCAACACACCAGCATCGCCCTGCTCTCGCCGCTCGGCCAGACTTTGGCTGTCATCGACGTTACGCCCGACCGCGCCACCCTCACGCAGTCCGATCACACTCCACGCAGCGCTGCCGACGCCGATACACTGGCTGCCGACACCCTCGGTTGGCCACTGCCGGTCGCCGGCTTGCGCGACTGGCTGCAAGGTTTCGCCACTGACGCACAGGGTCGCCGCTGGAGTGCGCCGACTGGCGATACGCCGATCACACTCGTCACTCAAGATGGCTGGCAAATCAGCTATGTTAGTTGGCAAATCGATTCGACCTCCCCCACGCCGCGGCCGCGCCGAATCGATTTGACGCGCACGACGCAACAAGCCGGACAAGTTGCTATTCGCATCGTCCTCGACGACTGGCAGCCGAGCTGAAACCATGTCTGTTCGCATCCTAAAAAATTGCCCGGCACCCGCCAAGCTCAACTTGTTTTTGCACGTGACTGGCCGCCGCCCCGACGGTTATCACCTGCTGCAAAGCGTGTTTCAACTGCTTGATGTTGGCGACATGCTGCATTTCTCGATTCGAGACGATGACCAGATCCGGCGCACGACCACCATTTCCGGCGTTCCAGAAGAAGCTGACTTGGTAGTGCGCGCCGCCCGACTCTTGCAGGCAACCATGCCAGCGGATCGCCCCCGACCGGGAGCCGACATCGCCATCGATAAGCGGCTGCCGATGGGCGGCGGACTGGGCGGCGGCTCGTCCGATGCCGCCACCACTCTGCTGGCGCTGAATCACCTGTGGCAAACCGGACTTAGCCGGGTCGAACTGATGCGCCTCGGCCTACAACTGGGAGCCGATGTGCCGTTTTTCCTCTGCGGCAGCAATGCCTTTGCCGAAGGGGTGGGCGAACGTCTGACGCCAGTCACCACCCCGCCCGGCTGGTACGTGGTCATCGAGCCCGGCGTCATGGTGCCGACCGCCAGCATCTTCACCTCGCCAGAATTGACACGAGACACGAAACCGGTCAAAATAGCGGACTTTTCCAATGCACTTATGGGCTTTGGAAAAAACGACTTGCAAGTCGTGGCAGTCAAGCTGTTCCCCGCGATTGCCGATGCCCTCACTTGGCTCGGACATTACGGCGATGCCAGAATGACTGGTTCGGGTGCCTGTGTGTTTTGTTATTTTGAACATGAGTCCGATGCCGACGCGGTGTGCCAAGCAGTAGCCGGGCGCTGGAAAGCATGGAAAGCACAAGCGCTTGCGCGGCATCCACTTGCAGATTTGTAAAGTCGTGACCACCAGATTCGTTTGACGTCTTGTCCGCCGCTGCATAGCGAAGACAGAACGGCAAACAACCGGTTGTGTAGGGGAATCGCCAAGCTGGTTAAGGCACCGGATTTTGATTCCGGCATTCCAAGGTTCGAATCCTTGTTCCCCTGCCAAACAATTCAAGCAGCAACAAAACAAAACAAGCAGTCACGACAGCCGCCAATGCCAGACTCGAACAGTCAAGCCTTGGCGGCTTTTTAAGCTTTTAACGTTTGCGTCTGGGGATCTCATGGCTCTCGAAAACCTGATGGTGTTTACCGGCAACGCCAACCCGGATTTGGCTCTGGGGGTTGCCAAGCAGCTCGGGATTCCACTGGGCAAAGCGCAAGTCACCAAATTTTCCGACGGCGAAGTCGCCATCGAGATCAATGAAAACGTGCGTGGCAAAGATGTGTTTGTGCTGCAATCGACCTGCGCGCCGACCAATGACAACCTGATGGAAATCATGTTGATGGTCGATGCTCTGAAGCGCGCCTCGGCCGGTCGCATCACTGCCGCGATTCCGTATTTCGGTTATGCCCGTCAAGATCGTCGTCCGCGCTCGGCGCGTGTGGCAATTTCGGCCAAAGTCGTCGCCAACATGCTGCAGGAAGCCGGCATCGAGCGCGTGCTCATCATGGATTTGCACGCCGACCAGATTCAGGGCTTCTTCGACATTCCGGTCGATAACATCTACGCCTCGCCGGTATTGCTGTCCGACCTAGTCGCCAAGAATTACGACGACTTGCTGGTCGTGTCGCCGGACGTCGGCGGCGTGGTGCGTGCCCGGGCGCTGGCCAAGCGCCTGAATTGCGATCTGGCGATCATCGACAAGCGTCGGCCGAAAGCCAATGTGTCGGAAGTGATGCACATCATCGGCGATGTCGAAGGCCGTAACTGCGTCATCATGGATGACATGGTCGATACCGCCGGCACGCTCACCAAGGCAGCAGAAGTGTTGAAGGAACGCGGCGCCAAGAAAGTGGTCGCGTATTGTACGCATGCGGTTTTGTCCGGCCCGGCGCTAGAACGCATTGCCGATTCACCGCTGGACGAGCTGGTGGTGACTGACACCATTCCGCTGACGGCCGAAAGCAAGGCCTGCAGCAAAATCCGCCAACTGACTTGTGCGGAATTGCTGGCTGAAACGATCCGCCGCATTACCAAGGGTGATTCGGTGATGTCGCTGTTTGCCGACTAACAGAATTTGCCCTGTGCGCAAGCACGGGGTTTTACTGTCTCCTGGTCGCGGGAGACATAACCGCAAGACACCTGTCTTGCACACACTGGAGTATGAATATGAAAGTAGTCGCTTTTGCACGCAATGAGCAGGGGTCCGGAGCGAGCCGCCGCCTGCGCAATGCCGGCATGACACCTGGCATCATCTATGGCGGCACCATCGCGCCGTCCAACATCAAGCTCGACCACAATGCGCTGTATCACGCGCTGAAGAAAGAAGCCTTCCACTCCTCGATCCTCGACATGGAAGTCGATGGGAAATCCGAGCAAGTGCTGTTGCGCGACTTCCAGATGCACGCGTACAAGCAACTGGTATTGCACGTCGATTTCCAGCGCGTTGACGCTACGCAGAAGATCCATATGAAAGTGCCGCTGCACTTCATCAACGCTGAAGTTTCTCCGGCAGTGAAACTGTCGGCCGGCATCATCAGCCACGTGATGGCCGAACTGGACATTTCCTGCTTGCCGAAAGATTTGCCGGAATTCGTCGAGGTCGATCTGTCGAAGATAGAAGTAGGCCATTCGCTGCATCTGGCCGATTTGAAATTGCCAGCAGGCGTATCCGCCGTCATTCACGGCGGCAACGACAATCCGACGATTGTTACCGCCTCGGTTCCGGCCGGCAGCAAGTCCGACGAAGCCGCTGCCGCGACCGAAGCTGCACCGGCTGCCGCTGCACCTGCAGAAAAGAAGTAATCGCGCAGCACACCGTGCCCGCATGGAACCCGCCTTCGTGGCGGGTTTTTTATTGCCGACAGGCTGACCAAGTCGCGCGGCAGTGGACGCATCGAAGCGCGTTCAGGATAATGGCAAACCAATTCACTTCACACTGACATCATGGCCATCCGTCTCATCGTCGGCCTCGGCAATCCCGGCCCCGAATACGAACAAACCCGCCACAACGCCGGCTTCTGGCTAGTGGACAATCTCGCCAATGGCACGGCGAATTGCCGGTTAGCACGTGAGGCGCGCTTCAATGCGCTCACAGCACGCGGCAACATCGCCGCCCAAGAAGTCTGGTTGCTGGAACCGCAAACTTACATGAACCGTTCCGGTCTAGCGGTCGGCGCGCTGGCGCGCTTCTACAAGATCGCGCCGGATGAAATTCTGGTGGCGCACGATGAACTCGATCTGCCGCCCGGCGCAGCCAAAATCAAAAAAGGCGGCTCATCGGGCGGTCACAACGGTTTGAAAGACATTACCGCCGCGCTCGGCACGCAAGATTATTGGCGCTTACGCATCGGCATCGGCCACCCGCGCGCCATGAACCTACAGCAAGTGGTGGCCGATTTCGTTCTGCATCGTCCGCGTCGAGAAGAGCAATTGTTGATCGACGAAGCCATCGCCCGAAGCCTAGATGTGATTCCACTGATGTGCCAAGGCAAGCCGGAAGCGGCGATGCTGCAGTTACACACCGTGAAGTAATACGGTCTGTACGCTTGGGCTACGTTGAATAAATGTAGCCCTACTTGAAATCCCACTTCATCTGCTCTGCCACCGGGATATGGCGGCAGCTTTCAAAACAGCGGCCGATGTAATCAGTGAGTGGCGGCGATGCCGGAATCCCTTCGGCGCGCAAATGCTCGTTGCGGAAGATGTAGCTGAGGCTGGCGAAACCGCCATACAGTTTCAGCGCCCGCAGCAAGAGCCGGTCATTGCAACCGGGGATGCATTCGCGCATGCGCGGCAGCAACGCTTTCAGGGAAGCGACGTCAAATTGTTCATACGCCGCACCCACCGGCGCAACGCCGCGCGCTGTTGCCAACGCAATATCGATGTCACGGAAAGACACGCTCGATTCAAAACCGGCGGACACATGATAGACATTGCTGGCGAGGCGCTCCTTGCACGCCAGATCGAGTATCGCCCCGGCGCACCAATCGACCGGGATCACATCGATGTGGTCATCCAGCGCGATGGTGAACGCACCCAGCATTTGCGCCACCAGAAATACCCAGAAAATACTTTGCGACGGCGCGCAACCGAGCACGGTATGGCCGACCACGATGGACGGCCGTACCATCACCAGCGGCAGATCGGGGAACTCTTCGCGCAAGCGATGTTCGGCCAGCGCCTTGGAGTGGGTGTAAGGCACCAAGTGACTCGCTTCGTCCAACGGCAAATCGAGCAATTCATCAATCGCATCATCCCGCACCGCATCTTCACCGCAGGCCATGGCGGTGCCGATGTACAGAAATCGGGAAAACGCCGGCCGATCATGCAGCAAACGCGCCAGCGCGACCGTGCCATCGACGTTGATTTTTTCCAGCGAAGGATGATTGGAAAACGTGGCGAGCGCGGCGGAATGGATGGCGACCGAGACATCGTCCAGTCGCGCATCGCCGGCCACACCATCCAGCTCCGACAAGTCGGCGCAGACGATGTGACGCACGCCGATCTGGCGCATCTCGTTGTCGGAAGCACCCAGCAATTTGAGGTTGTCGATGACGCGGGTATGAGCCTGCGCCGGCGTATCGCCGCGCGCCAGCAGCAATAGCCGATCGGCCAGACCGCGCCGGATTGCCTCCACAGCAATCGCCCCGCCCAGGAATCCGGTGGCCCCTGTCAGCAGGATGGAATTCTTCATGAAATTTGACTCGACTCTCTGAGCTTGCTTAGCGTGCGTGAAGCATCGCGTGTATGTTTCCAGTATGTGTCAAATTGTATCAAGTTGTAATCGACCGCGGATGACAAGTGCGTCACCATTTCCGTGCATGTCGCTTTTTGGCTGTTGACGGCGGCGAAGGTTAAAATAGCCGTTTTTCGCAATCGGCCCCTGCGCCGGGCGGCTCGTCCGCCGGAATCACTACAGGAACTTTCCATGAGTCTCAAATGCGGCATCGTCGGCCTACCCAACGTCGGCAAATCCACCCTGTTCAACGCCCTGACCAAGGCGGGCATCGCAGCGGAAAACTATCCCTTCTGCACCATCGAACCGAACGTCGGTATCGTCGAGGTGCCTGATCCGCGCCTCGCGGCATTGGCCGAAATCGTCAAGCCGGAACGCATCGTGCCGTCCATCGTCGAGTTCGTCGATATCGCCGGCTTGGTGGCGGGCGCTTCCAAGGGTGAAGGCTTGGGCAACCAGTTCCTCTCGCACATCCGCGAAACCGACGCCATCGTCAATGTGGTGCGCTGTTTTGAAGATGACAATGTGATCCACGTGGCCGGCAAGGTCAGTCCATTGGATGACATTGCCGTGATCGAAACCGAACTGGCGCTGGCCGACATGGGTACCGTCGAGAAAGCCATCCATCGCGAAAACAAGAAAGCACGTTCCGGTGACAAGGATGCCGCCAAGCTGGTGGCGCTGTTGGAACGCCTGATGCCGCATTTGAACGAAGCCAAACCAGTGCGCGCGCTCGGTCTCGATGCCGAGGAAATGGCGCTCATCAAGCCGCTGTGCCTGATTACTGCCAAGCCGGCCATGTACGTCGGCAACGTCTCCGATCAAGGCTTCACCGACAATCCGCTGCTGGATCAATTGACCGCCTACGCGCAAAAACAGAATGCGCCAGTGGTCGCCATTTGCGCCGCCATCGAAGCCGAAATCGCCGATCTCGACGACGCCGACAAGGCCGAATTTTTGGCTGACATGGGCATGAAGGAACCGGGTCTGGATCGATTGATCCGCGCCGGCTTCAAGTTGCTCGGCCTGCAAAGCTATTTCACCGCGGGCGTCAAGGAAGTGCGCGCTTGGACCATCCACATCGGCGACACCGCACCGCAAGCCGCCGGCGTGATCCATACCGATTTCGAGCGCGGCTTCATCCGTGCACAAACGATTGCTTACGATGACTTCATTGCCTACAAGGGCGAACAAGGTGCGAAAGAAGCCGGCAAGATGCGCGCCGAGGGTAAGGAGTATGTGGTCAAGGATGGCGATGTGTTGAATTTTCTGTTCAACGTCTGAGCACACGCCGAACCCGCGGCCGGCCATGCCAACCCTCACCGAACTCAATTTCTACCCCGTCAAATCCTGCGCCGGCATCGCGTTGCGCGAGGCAACTGTGACGGCGGCAGGTTTGGCGAGTGAGTCGGTGCGTGACCGTGAATGGATGGTGGTCGATGGCGACGGTCACTTCCTGACGCAGCGTCAGCATCCGCGCATGGCGAGCATCGCGCCGCACATCGAAACCGATGCGCTGGTGCTGCGCACGCCGAATATGCCGCCACTTACCATTCCGCTGGCGCACTCCGATAATGAAACGTCAGGCAGGCCGGTGACGATCTGGGACGATGCCCTCAGCGCGCAAGATTGCGGCGACCTAGCGGCAAATTGGTTTTCCAGCGCGCTTGGTAC
>JAFECY010000263.1 GCA_018241865.1 Pseudomonadota bacterium
TACGATGCCACGCTGAAACCGGAGCTGTCGAAAGCAGGCTTCGTGACCCGTGATGCACGTGAAGTCGAGCGTAAGAAAGTCGGCTTGCGCAAAGCACGTCGCGCAAAGCAGTTCTCCAAGCGCTAATCTGCGTTTTCGGAACATCGAAAAGCCGCCGGGTTCGCGCCTGGCGGCTTTTTGTTTTTGGGTGATGGTTTTGCGACCGAACGTGTGAAAAAGTCGCCTGCTAGAATGGCGCAGTCGTTTTGTTTTATCTGTGAGGGAAATCATGATGAAGGTTGGCATCGTCGGCGGTACGGGTTACACGGGGGTGGAGTTATTGCGTTTGCTCGCTGCGCATCCGCAGGTGCAATTGACGGCGATTACCTCGCGTAAGGAAGATGGTTTGCCGGTCGCTGACATGTACCCTTCGCTGCGCGGTCGCGTGTCGCTGGCTTTCTCTGCGCCGGAAAAAGCGAAGTTGAATGAATGTGATGTGGTGTTCTTCGCGACGCCGCATGGTGTCGCGATGGCGCAGGCTGCCGAGTTGCTGGCGGCAGGGGTGAAAGTGATCGACCTCGCGGCGGATTTTCGTTTGCAGGATACGGCGGAATTTGAGAAGTGGTATGGCATGCCGCATTCGTGTCCTGATTTGCTGAAAGAGGCGGTGTATGGTTTGCCGGAAGTGAATCGCGCAGCGATCAAGCAGGCGCGTTTGATCGGTTTGCCGGGTTGTTATCCGACGTCGATGCAGCTCGGTTACGCGCCGTTGCTGGCGCAGGGCAAGCCGCTGGTGGAGGAGTCGTCGTTGATCGCTGATTGCAAATCGGGCGTGTCTGGTGCGGGGCGCAAGGCCGAGGTGCATGCTTTGTTGGCGGAAGCGTCCGATAATTTCAAGGCATATGGCGTCAAGGGTCATCGTCACTTGCCGGAAACCGTGCAGGGTTTGCAAGCGATTGCGGGACGTAAGATCGGCCTGACCTTCGTGCCGCATTTGGTGCCGATGATTCGCGGCATCCATTCGACGCTGTACGCAACGATCTTGCCGGAAGCGCGCGATACCGATTTCCAGGCTTTGTATGAAAACCATTTCAAGGGTGAGCGTTTCGTCGATGTGCTGCCGGCTGGCAGTCATCCTGAAACCCGTTCGGTGCGCGCGTCCAACATGCTGCGCATTGCCGTGCATCGTCCGGGCGGCGGGAACTTATTGGTGATTTTGGTGGTCGAGGATAATCTGGTCAAAGGCGCGGCCGGACAGGGTGTGCAATGTATGAATCTCATGTTCGGTCTTGAAGAGGATGCGGGATTGATGCATATTCCCGTGATGCCCTGAGCGGCGCTGTTCTCATTACGACGAAACTAAATTGTTCGGCTCACTTAAATTCAAACTCTGGCGCAGGCGCATGTCGGTGGCTGCGCCGCGCATGAGCATCAAGTCGCACTTGCCGTGGCCGTTGAAGCTGGTGGTGCTGGTGCTGGTGTTGGGCTGCGCTGGGGCGATGGCGATGTGGGTGTATGACCTTGGGCGTAGCTTCGCCGGACTTTCCACAGGTATGAGTCGTGCGGAAGAGGCGGATCTGCGCGAAAAAATTGTCAGCTTAGGCAGCGAACGCGACCACTACCAAAGTACAGCCAATGCCGCTGAAAGCCGAATCAACATGGAAAAATCGGCGCAGGCGCAATTGGCTTTGCAGGCTAAGGCGCTGGAAACGGAAAACGCCAAGTTGAAAGAGGACTTGGCGTTTTTTGAAAAACTATTGCCGACCAGCACTGGTGCGCAAGGCGTGTCGATTCGCAGTGTGCAGGCGGAATTGGTTGCGCCGAATCAGTTGCATTACCGAATTTTGGTGATGCAAGGCGGTAAAGGAACACAGGATTTCAATGGCAATTTGCAACTGACAGTCACCCTTCTGCAGGGCGGCAAAAGTGCTATGATGATTTTCCCCGATGCCAAGACTGCGCCGGTCGATGCGGATAAATACAAGCTTAGTTTCAAGCATTATCAGCGCATGGAAGGGACGCTCACGCTGCCCGAAGGCGCGGTCACCAAGGCTGTGCAAGCCCGCATACTTGAACGAGGGCAGGTTCGTGCGCAACAATCGACCAATTTATAAAGGAACGCCATCATGTTCGGCAATAAAAACAAGAGCACGATCGACAGTCTGATCGGTTTGTCGACGACGATCGAGGGCGACCTGCATTTCAAAGGCGGCTTGCGCATCGATGGCCACGTCAAAGGCAATGTGATTGCCGATCCTAGCCAGGGCAGCATGTTGGTCGTTTCGGAACGCGCCAAGATCGATGGCGAAGTCCGGGTGGCGCATTTGGTGGTCAATGGCGAAATCAATGGTCCGGTTTATTCGGGGGAGTTGTTGGAATTACAGCCCAAGGCGCGCATCACCGGCGATGTGTATTACAAGGCTTTGGAAATGCACGGCGGTGCTGTGGTGTCCGGCAAGCTGACGCATGATTTGATCGGCGAGCCAGTGCTGAAGCTGGCGGCGCCTGCCAAAGTGGCAACGAACACGTGAAATCGGCCGACGGTCTATAATGAATCTATGTTTTCTTAGCAGGAGTTTGCAATGAATGCCGTCACCGATATGCCCGCACCGATTATTTTCACCGACAGCGCCGCCAGCAAGGTGGCACAGTTGATCGAGGAGGAGGGCAATCCCGATTTGAAGCTGCGCGTGTTCGTGCAGGGCGGCGGTTGTTCCGGTTTTCAGTACGGGTTCACCTTCGATGAAATCGTCAACGAAGACGACACCACCATGACCAAAAACGGTGTGCAATTGCTGATCGATTCGATGAGTTACCAATATCTGGTTGGCGCGGAAATCGATTACAAGGATGATCTGGAGGGCGCGCAATTCGTCATCAAAAATCCGGGTGCGACCAGCACCTGTGGATGCGGGTCGTCATTCTCGGCTTGAACGATTTTTCCCAAATGAAAAAGCGCGGCATGTCCGCGCTTTTTTCATGGTCGCTTGCACAGAATCAAGCTGGATAAAGTGCGCCCAATACACGCGGCCCAGCCGCGCCGGTCACAGCCGGCAGATTGCCGGCTTGCCGCGTCGTGAAGCGATGCGCGAGCCAAGCAAAGGCTAGCGCTTCGACATGGTTCGGCGCGATGCCGAGCGCAGCGGTGGAGTCGAGGTGGGCGTGCACATTGCGCGCATCGAGCGCTTGTCGGAGCAAGGCCATTACATATGGGTTGTACGCGCCGCCACCGCAGACATACACCGCAACGGCGTGTGGCGCGTAGCGGGCGATGGCGTCGGCTAGGCTGGCGGCGGTCAGCGCGGCGAGCGTGGCTTGCATATCTTCCGGCTTGGCGGCAATGCCGGCCAGTTTCGCATCTAGCCACGCTAGGTGGAATAGGTCGCGGCCGGTGCTTTTGGGCGGCGGCAGCGTAAAGTAATTTTCTCCGAGCAAAATTTGCAGCACGTCCGGCAAGACCTTGCCGCTGGCACTCCATGCGCCATTTTCATCGTAGTGCTTGCCTTGGTGTCGGGCGATCCAGCCATCCAGCAACACATTGCCGGGGCCTGTATCGAAGCCGAGCACGGCGGCGTCCGGCGTGGCGGGCAGGATGCTGATATTGCTCATGCCGCCGATGTTGGCGACCACGCGCATACGATCCGCGCCGAACACGGCTTGATGGAAGGCGGGCACCAGCGGCGCACCTTGACCGCCGGCGGCAATGTCACGACTGCGGAAATCGGCGATGACGTCGATGCCGCTCAATTCCGCCAGCAGCGCCGGATTGTTGACTTGTCGGGTATAGCCTAATTCTGGCCGATGACGAATGGTTTGGCCGTGTGCGCCGATGGCTCGCACGTCGGCGGCAGATTTGCCGGATTCCTGTAACAAACGCTCGATGCATTGCGCGTACAGTCGGGCTAGAGCATGGGCGGCGAGCGCTTCGTGGTGGATATCATCCTCGCCGGGTTGTTGCAGTGCCAGTAATGGTTCGCGCAATTCGGCAGGAAAGGGGAGGTAGGCGGTGGCGAGGGTTTGTACCGAGCCACCATCGGTGAAGCGTGCCAGCGCACCATCGACACCATCCAAGCTGGTGCCTGACATGAGGCCGATGTACAAATGGGAAGAAGGTAAGGGCATAAAAAACCGTTCGCGTATCGGGCGATTTTACTCGGCCGGATGGCGAACGGTTGATTGGACGTAGATGCGGTTGAAGTTAGCGAGCGGCCAGTTTGATGCCGCTGTCGGCGCGTAGCAAAACGAAGCGGTGCATCATGTCGGCGGTGACGCTGCGGAAGCGTTGCAGGTCTGCGCCGGCCAGCGGTTGGGCGTTCGGCACATCGACCGAGAGCGGATCGCGCGGCTGGTTGTTGACGCGGAATTCGTAGTGTAGATGCGGCCCGGTCGCCCAGCCGGTGGCGCCGACGTAGCCGATGACTTCACCTTGGCTGACTTTCGTGCCTTTGCGCATGCCGCTGGCGAAGCGGCTCATGTGCGCATAAGCGGTGGAGTAATTCGCCCAATGTTTGATGACAATCACGTTGCCGTAGCCGTTTTGCTGGCCGAGGAATTCAATCGCGCCATCGCCGGAAGCGCGGATCGGGGTGCCGGTGGGGGCGGCGAAATCGACGCCTTTGTGTTGTTTCCACTGGCCGAGAATCGGATGCATACGCATCGAGAAGCCGGACGAGATGCGGGTAAATTCCAGCGGCGATTTGAGGAAGGCTTTTTTCATCGAACGACCGTCGAAGCCGTAATAGCCGCCGCCCAACTTGCTGCCTGGTTCCTCGAACCAGACCGCTTGGTAGGTTTTGCCGGCATTGACGAATTCGCTGGCAAGAATGCGGCCGGCGCGAACGAATGCGCCGTTTTGCCAATAGGTTTCATAGACGACGTGGAAGCGGTCGCCGCGGCGCAGGTCGGAAGCGAAATCGATGTCGGTGGCGTACATATCGACCATTTGCATGGCGACGCTGTCGGGCACTTGCGCCAGATCGGTGGCGGCAAACAAGGAGGAGTGAATTTCGCCGGAGCGCATTTCCACGCGCTTTTCCAGCGCGGCGGCGGACTCGGATGATGTGAAGCTGGCACCGCTACGCTGCACCAGCAAGAGCTTGGCGTCTTGGCCGTTGGCGGTGGTATTGGAGAGGGATTGCAGCGTGCCGTCAGCGGCGGTCACCGCTTGCACACGCTTGCCGGGACGTAGCTTCAAGAAGCCGCGTGCAACCGGGTCGGCCTTGATGAAGTCAGCGGCGGCGTTGTCGTTGACACCCAAGCGCATCAGCAGCACGGCTAGCGTATCGCCGGGGCGAATTTTTTCTTCGCGCACGAAGGGCTGTTCCTGCTTCTGCTGTTGCGTCAACGCGGCAACTTGGCTAGCCAGATCGGGTAGCGGCAATTCGCGGCTGAGCAAGGTGCTCTTTATGTCGGAAACGTCGGGTGGCAGAGGAGCGAAACCGGCGGCGCCGAACGCGCACATGGCCAGTAGCAATGCCGAAACGGAGATGATGCGCGCTTTGCGCGATGCGCCAAACAGCAATTTGCTGCGGGAGTGTAGTCCGCTCAATTTTTCTCCAGTGGTGCAATACGTTAAAATCAGCCGCTTGATCTTGTTGTTGTGCCCGAGCGGGCTGCGGCAACGGAAAGGATCGGGAATTATAACCACAATTTCCCGAAATTCAGTTGAGTTTTACATATGAGCGGAACATCAAAATTGAGCGCCGATAAAAAAATTTCTGCCGCACTGCAGCAAACCGCATCACAGCAACGATTGAGTGATGCGGTGCAGCATGCCTTGTCCATCGTGAAACGTGGTGTCGATGAGTTGCTGATCGAAAGCGAATTTGCGCAGAAGCTAGCACGCGCTGAGCAGAGCGGCCAGCCGCTGCGGATCAAACTCGGTCTCGATCCGACTGCGCCCGATTTGCACTTGGGGCATACCGTGGTGTTGAATAAGATGCGGCAATTGCAAGACCTCGGCCACACGGTGATTTTTTTGATTGGCGATTTCACTTCGATGATCGGCGATCCGTCCGGGCGCAACGTCACCCGACCGCCATTAACAAAAGAGCAAATTCAGGAAAATGCCAAGACGTATTTTTCCCAAGCCAGTTTGGTGCTCGATCCGGCGCGCACTGAAATTCGTTATAACTCGGAATGGTGCGATAAGTTGGGCGCGGCTGGCATGATTCAGCTCGCCGCCAAATACACCGTAGCACGCATTTTGGAGCGTGACGATTTCACCAAACGCTTCAAGGCCGGCACGCCGATTTCGGTGCATGAATTTCTCTACCCGCTGGTGCAGGGCTACGATTCGGTGGCGCTGCAGTCCGATCTGGAGTTGGGCGGCACCGACCAAAAATTCAATTTATTGGTTGGGCGCGAATTGCAAAAAGAAGCCGGGCAGGAACCGCAATGCATTTTGACCATGCCGCTGTTGGAGGGCTTGGATGGCGTCGAGAAAATGTCCAAATCCAAGGGCAATTACATCAGCATCACCGAGCCGGCCAACACCATGTTCGCCAAAGTGCTGAGCATTTCGGATGAGATGATGTGGCGCTATTACGAGCTGCTGTCGTTCCGGGCTATGGACGAGCTTGTGCAATTCAAGCGCGAGGCCGAGGGCGGTCGCAACCCGCGCGACATCAAGGTGTTGTTGGCTAAGGAAATCGTCACGCGCTTCCATTCTGCGCAGGCGGCGGAAGAGGCGCTGGCCGATTTCAATAATCGCGCCAAGGGCGGCATCCCGGATGATATTCCCGCAGTGAGTTTGAGCGGCGCACCGCTCGGCATCGGCCAGTTGTTGAAGCAAGCCAACCTGTGCCCATCTACTTCCGAAGCCTTGCGCATGGTGGAGCAGGGCGGTGTGCGCATCGATGGCGCAGCGGTTAGCGACAAGGGTTTGAAAGTCGCCGCCGGCAGTTTCGTGATTCAGGTCGGTAAGCGCAAATTTGCGAAGGTGACGCTGACTTGATCGCGCTGTTGCAGCGAGTCACGCAAGCCAGCGTCACGGTTGAAGGTGTCATCGTCGGCAAGATCGATCATGGCTTGCTGGTCTTGTTGTGCGCCGAACGCGGCGATAGTGAAAAAGAAGCAGAGATATTGCTGACGAAGTTGTTGGCGTATCGGGTATTCGCCGACGACGCGGGCAAGATGAACCGCAGTGTGGTCGATGTGGCGGGTGGCTTGTTGCTGGTGCCGCAATTTACCTTGGCGGCCGATACCCGTTCCGGCACCCGGCCATCCTTCACGCCGGCTGCGCCGCCAGCGGAAGGGCTGCGTTTGTTTGAATATGTCGTGCGGCAAGCGGGCACCAAGCATGCGCGGGTAGAGACTGGTCGTTTCGGCGCACATATGCAAGTGGCGCTGGTCAACGACGGACCGGTGACGTTTTGGTTGCAGGTGACGCCGACCGCCTGAAAGTTGTGAGGTGGCGCGGCGTCGCCGGTGCTTGTAAGCTTGCTGGTGAGTACATTGCTCGATAAACCGCAAAGGAGGCTGACATGAAATTCTGGAGCGATTCTTTCAAGGACGGCGGCGTCATTCCCGGCCGTTATGCTTTTTGCGAAATTGATCCGGTCAGTCACGTGCGCTTATCGGCCAATCGTAATCCGCATTTTGCTTGGCGCGATGTGCCGGCCGGTACGCGTTCGCTGGCCTTGATCTGCCATGATCCCGACGTGCCTTCGCGCGGCGACGATGTCAATCAGGAAGGCAAGACGGTGCCGGCCGATTTGCCGCGCGTGGATTTCTTTCACTGGGTGTTGATCGACTTGCCGGTACGCTTCACCACCTTGGCCGAAGGCGCATGCTGCGACGGCGTGACGCCACGCGGCAAGACCGGGCCGGATATTGCTGGCGCACTCTTGGGGCCGGCGCGGCATGGCCTGAACGACTACACCGGCTGGTTTGCCGGCGATGCCGACATGGGTGGCAATTACTTCGGTTACGACGGTCCTTGTCCGCCGTGGAACGACGCCATCATCCATCGCTATGTGTTCACGCTATATGCCTTAGGCATCGAGCGGCTGCCGCTGGAAGGCGCATTCACTGGCCAGCAAGCGCGGCAAGCCATCGCCGAACATATTTTGGCGCAGGCGCAATGGGTCGGCTGCTACACGTTGAACCCAACGTTGCAACCATGAGCATGCGCGAAATTTTGTTGATCCGTCACGGCGAAACCGACTGGAATGCCGAGCGTCGTTTGCAGGGACATCTCGATATCGGCCTCAATACTGCCGGTCGGCGACAGGCGCGTGCGCTGGCGCGCGCTTTGCGCGCCGAGAAACTCGACACCATCATCGCCAGCGACTTGCAGCGCGCACTGCATACGGCACAGGCAATCGCGGCCGAGCAAGATGCAACGGTGCAGATCGAACCCGGTTTGCGTGAGCGCTGCTACGGTGCGTTCGAGGGTTTGCGTCATGCCGACATCCAGCAACGTTATCCGCACGATTACGCCGCTTGGCAGGCGCGCGAATTTGATGCGCGTTTTCCGCAGGGCGAGCGTGCTGCCGAAACTTTGCGCGAATTCACCGAGCGTGCAGTCGGTGCAGTCACTCGATTGGCGGCAGCAGGCAAGGCGCGTCGTGTGGCGATCGTCACCCACGGCGGCGTGTTGGAGTGCGTGTATCGCGCGGTGAATGGCGTGGCTGCCGGCGCGCCACGTGATTTTGAAATTCGCAACGCCGGCATCAATCGCATGTTGTGGGACGGCACCGGTTTACGCATGCAGCAATGGTCGGACACCGCGCATCTCAGTGCTGCTGCGCTGGATGAAGTCGATCGTTGATACGCCGAGGGCGCGATGAAATTCAACTTCTTTGCCTCGACCGGACCACAGTCGCTGCTGGCTGCCGGCACGGCTACCGCGCCGACCACGGTACTGATTGCCACTGAGCACGCGGCTTTGAGCCAAGCTTTGTACACCTTGCTGGAAAGCTTGCCGCAAGCCCCAGCGGAGCGCGACCACATCCACCGCCTGTGCGATACCGTGCTCGATGCGACGCCGCGTTTGCGTCTGATTTGGATCGGTTTTGCTGCCGATGACGAACTATTTGTCGCGCCGCATGCGGTGGCGGGAGAAAGTATCGTCGAGGCGAATGACTGGCGGTTGCCGCTTGCTTGCTTCGATGCCGCAACGCCGTACGCGCAAGCCGCGCTAGAAACCACCGACGGCTCGCACGAGCTTCATTCACTGTTCGCACCTTGGCTGGGAAACATGGACGCATGCAGCGCGCATGCCGCGTTGGCGATTCCGCTGCGTTCTGAGAAACGCGAAGTAGGCGAGGCGCGTGGGTTGATTGTGTTTTATTCTGATGACGTCAATTATTTTTCTCGCCTAGGCGGCACGACTTTTCAGGCCATTGGCCATGTTGCTGAAATCATCTGGCGACAAACGAGCCTGATGCAAATGTTGGCGCACAAATCGCAGATCGACGCGCTCACTGGTTTGATGAATCGGCGCAAGATGCATTACGTGTTGAAGGCTGCCATCGAGCGCGCTCAACGCGAAGAAGAAATGTTGTCGATCATGATATTGCGCATTGATCGTTTCGGCCGCCTGAATGAGCGTTTCGGTTGGAACGCCGGCGACAATCTGTTGACCAGTTTTGCCAACGAAGTCGCCCTGCAAATGCGCGCGCAAGATCGGTTGGCGCGCTGGACGGGGGTTGAGTTTTTATATCTGATGCCGCGCACCGATCGTCGTCACGCCGAATTTCTGGCGCACGGTTTGCGTGCGTATTTCTCTTCGCATCCGTTGCGGGTCCGCGATGAGGAAGTGGCGCTCGATTTGCACATCGGCGTAGCCACTTGCGCCAGTCCGACCATGCAACTGGACGAGTTGCTGCGCGAAGCCGATTGCCAAATGCAAGTGGCGATTTCCGCCAGTCGCGCCTGAACAAGACTAGCGTGTCGGCGCAGAAGTTTCCCGGCTAAGTGCTTGCTCACTGAGCAGGCAAGACTACAATAGCGGTTTCATCTTTTCGCACGCGCTTTCCCTACGTGAACATCGGCCCCTACTCTCTGCCCAATAATGTGTTCGTCGCCCCGATGGCCGGGGTGACCGACCGGCCGTTTCGGCAATTGTGCAAGCAACTTGGTGCCGGCTATGCGGTGTCCGAAATGGCGGCATCCAATCCACGTCTGTGGCATTCCGAAAAAAGTACGCGTCGCACCAATCACGAAGGCGAGATGGAGCCTAAAGCGGTGCAGATCGCCGGCGCCGATCCCGCCATGTTGGCCGAATGCGCCAAATTCAATGTCGCACGCGGCGCGCAAATTATCGACATCAACATGGGCTGTCCGGTCAAAA
>JAFECY010000264.1 GCA_018241865.1 Pseudomonadota bacterium
ATCGCGCGCTGGCTTGATGCGCCCGCAATCCTTGCTTGAAAAGTACCGGAGCACCCCCAATTAGCTGGCAGATAATCATTTCGGAGTGTTCCAATGCGCCTCGACAAACTGACCACCAAATTGCAAGAAGCCCTCGCCGACGCACAAAGCCAAGCGGTCGGCAACGATAATCAATACATCGATCCAGTTCACTTGCTGATTGCCTTGTTGAATCAAGACGACGGCAGCGCACGTTCTCTGCTGCAACGTGCGGGTGTGAATGTCGGCGGATTGGCAACCGCCTTGAAGAGCGGCATTGAACGTTTGCCAAAAGTCTCCGACACCGGCGGCGAAGTGCAGATCGGCCGCGAGTTGTTGTCCTTGTTTAATCTTGCCGACAAGGAAGCGCAAAAACGTGGCGATCAGTTCATCGCCAGCGAGATGGTGTTGCTCGGCCTGACGGAAGATAAATCCACCGCCGGCAAACTGGCGCGCGAGAATGGCTTGACGCGCAAAGCGCTGGAAGCGGCCATCGACGCCGTGCGCGGCGGTGCTAATGTCAATTCGCAGGAAGGCGAAGGTCAGCGCGAGGCGTTGAAAAAATACACGCTCGATCTGACCGAGCGTGCTCGCCTGGGCAAGCTCGATCCGGTGATTGGGCGCGACGATGAAATTCGCCGCACCATCCAAGTCTTGCAACGGCGCTCCAAAAACAATCCGGTGCTGATCGGCGAACCGGGCGTGGGCAAGACCGCCATCGTCGAAGGGCTGGCGCAGCGCATCGTCAATGGCGAAGTGCCGGACAGCCTGAAATCGAAACGCGTGCTGTCGCTCGACATGGCAGCGCTGCTGGCCGGCGCGAAGTATCGCGGCGAATTCGAGGAACGGCTGAAAGCGGTGTTGAAGGAAATCGCCCAAGACGAAGGTCAGACCATCATCTTCATCGACGAGCTGCACACGATGGTCGGTGCAGGCAAGGCCGAAGGTGCGATTGACGCTGGCAATATGCTGAAACCGGCACTGGCGCGCGGCGAGCTGCATTGCGTCGGCGCGACCACGTTGGATGAATATCGCAAGTATGTCGAGAAGGATGCGGCGCTGGAGCGGCGCTTCCAGAAAGTGCTGGTCGATGAACCGAGCGTGGAAGCGACCATCGCCATCCTGCGCGGCCTGCAGGAAAAATACGAAGTGCACCACGGCGTCGATATCACCGACCCGGCCATCGTCGCCGCGGCCGAGCTGTCGCACCGCTACATTACCGACCGCTTTTTGCCCGACAAGGCCATCGACCTGATCGACGAAGCCGCTGCCAAGATCAAGATCGAGATCGATTCCAAACCGGAAGTGATGGATAAGCTCGACCGCCGCATCATCCAGTTGAAAATCGAGCGCGAAGCGGTGAAGAAAGAAAAGGACGAGGCATCGCAAAAACGCCTAGCGTTGATCGAGGAAGAAATCGTGCGACAAGCGCGCGAATACGCCGATCTGGAAGAAGTGTGGAAGGCCGAAAAGTCGGCAGTGCAGGGTAGCCAGCACATCAAGGAAGAAATCGAGAAAGTGCGTCTGCAGATGGATGAAGCCAAGCGCAAGGGCGACTGGCAAAAAATGTCGGAGCTGCAGTACGGCACACTGCCGCAACTGGAAGCACAACTCAAGCAAGCCGACAGCAGCGAACAGAAATCGACCAAGGCGAAACTGCTGCGCACGCAAGTCGGCGCGGAAGAAATCGCCGAAGTGGTGTCGCGCGCCACCGGCATTCCGGTGGCGAAGATGATGCAGGGCGAGCGCGACAAGTTGGTGCACATGGAAAACGAATTGCACAAGCGCGTGGTCGGGCAGGACGAAGCCATCGTCGCGGTCAGCGACGCGATCCGCCGCTCGCGTGCCGGCCTAGGCGACCCGGATCGGCCGTATGGTTCCTTCATGTTCCTCGGCCCCACCGGCGTCGGCAAGACCGAGTTATGCAAGGCGCTGGCGACCTTCCTATTCGACACCGAAGAATCGCTGATCCGCATCGACATGAGCGAGTTCATGGAAAAGCATTCGGTCGCCCGCCTGATCGGCGCGCCGCCGGGCTATGTCGGTTATGAAGAGGGTGGCTACCTGACCGAGGCCGTGCGGCGCAAGCCCTACAGCGTGATCCTGCTCGACGAAATCGAGAAGGCGCACCCGGACGTGTTCAACGTCCTACTGCAAGTGCTGGACGACGGCCGCATGACCGATGGCCAGGGTCGCACGGTCGATTTCAAGAACACCGTGATCGTGATGACGTCCAACCTCGGTTCGCACAGGATTCAAGCAATGGAAGAGAGCGATCCGGCGCTGGTGAAAATGGCGGTGATGGCCGAAGTGCGTTCGCATTTCCGGCCGGAATTCATCAACCGCATCGACGAGATCGTGGTGTTCCATGCACTCGACGAAAAGAACATCGGTGCGATTGCGAAGATCCAGTTGGCGATACTGGAACGACGTCTGGCGAAGATGGAAATGACGCTCGACCTGACCGAGGCCGCGCTGCAAAAAATCGCCGAGGCCGGTTTCGATCCGGTGTATGGCGCGCGTCCGCTGAAACGCGCCATCCAGCAGCAGATCGAAAACCCGCTGTCGAAGCTGATCCTCGAAGGCCGCTTCGGGCCGAAAGATGTGATTCGCGTCGATGCGAAAGGCGGGGAGCTGATGTTCGATCGGTGAGTTGCGCGAGCAATCACCAGAAAAACCGTCCCGATCAAAGGACGGTTTTTTTATGCTTTAGCGAAAATGATGCGCGAGGTGTGGTGAGACCGGATTTGGTCGTTTGCTTTGGTGTATCTGCGGCGTGATTGCGACGTGATCAAATTTCCAGTTCGCCGGTTTCACGCGGCAGTTCGTGCACGATCACGCCGGTATGTTGTTCAACTTTGTTGAGCCAGCCGGCTTGCTTGATGGCGCGACAGGCGTCGTGGTAGCCGAGTTCCCAGCGCCAGTTGATCGATCCTTTGGAAAAATTGATGTCTTTCGACGCCATATTCCAATCGCGTCCTGAATAGGGAAGATGCACGATGTGCATGGTGGTGTTGCAGCCGTGTGCCGCCATCAATTTTATTTCGGCGCTGTCGCGCATTTCCGGCGGCAGCGATTTCTGCAAGGCATACATGCAGCGTCGCATGTTGTGGAGTTGCTGATAGGCTTCGATGTGGCGCTTTGAGCGCGAGGCGTAAGTCACATCTTTTTGTCTGGTCTGTACTTCGTCGAGATTGGTCGGTTCTTCACCATCCGGGCTCCATAGATCGACCATGAAGCACAAAGTATTTTTGCGCGGCTCGTCTTCCAGTACGGTTTCCAGCGGCGTGTTGGAATACAGGCCACCGTCCCAGTAGAGTTCGCCATCGACTCGTACGCCCGGAAAGCCGGGCGGCAAGGCGCCGCTGGCAATGATGTGGCGCGGCCCGATGGTTTGCTTGGTATTGTCGAAACCGACCAGCTCGCCACTGGTCACTTTCAAGGCATTGACCGTCATGCGCATGCCGCCCTGGGCATTCAGGTAATTGAAATCGACTAGGTCATGCAGCGTGTCGGTCAGCGCCGATGTGTCATAGAAACTGGCTGCTTCCGGTTGCACCGACAGACCGAACATGAAAGGCGACATCATGCGTGGCGTATAAAAACCGGGCACGCCGCGCATGGTGGCGTCCACAGCGGTGAGCCAAGTGTTGAGCTTGCGGACATGATCCGGCACTTTGTTCATATCGACGCTATCGCGGTGGGAAATGCGATCCCAGAATTCGCGCAGACGCTCTAGGCGCAGATGCGGTTCGTTTCCTGCGATGAGTGCGGCATTGATGGCGCCGATCGAAGTGCCTACGACCCAGTCGGGGCAAAGCTGGTTCTCGTGTAGCGCTTGGAATACGCCGGCTTGGTAAGCGCCGAGTGCGCCGCCACCTTGTAGTACGAGAGCGATGCGGGAGTGGGAAGGGGGGGGAGGTTCTTTGCAGTCCATCGAGATAATTTGATACGGTTTTTTGATACGGTTTGTGTAAACGGGAGAGCAGGAGGTCGCTTAGAAAAATTGCGACCACTCATCCATCCAAGCTGGTAGAGCGGCGCCTTCCATGGGTTTGGCGATAAAGTAACCTTGCGCGTTGGTGCAACCCAGTTTGTGCAGCAACTCCCAATCCTCGCGCGTTTCGACGCCGACAGCGGTCGATTCGCGTTTCAGTTCGCGTGCCAGATCGAGACTGGAGCGCAGCGCTAGACTGACCGCCGTATTCTGCCCCGCTCCGGCGACGAAGGAGCGGTCGATTTTTAATTCCGAAAAAGGGATGCGCAAGTGATGATGCATGCTGGCGTTGCCGGTACCGTAATCGTCCACCGCCAGTACGAAACCTTGCATGCGCAGACGCGCCAGATTTTCGAGATAGGTCGGTATCTCGGTGGTGGAAGCCGACTCGGTGATTTCGATAATCATGTGTTCCGGCGCGACCTTGTGACGGGTGGTGCACTCGGCGAGGCGTTCGGCGAAAGTCAATTCAGTCAGCGGTGTGGTCGAAATGTTGATCGACACCGGCAGCGGACGCTCTTGATCTTGCAGCCATCGGCAGGTTGCAACCGATTTGTCGATGATGCTCCAAGTAAAATGTTGAATGTCGCCGCCGGCTTCCAGTTGTGGAATGAAGGAATTGGGCGAGATCAAACCGTATTGCGGATGCTGCCAGCGGGCGAAGGCTTCGACGCCCTTGATCTTGCCGGTTGCGATTTCCACCTTGGGCTGGAAATACGGTAGAAACTGGTCGGCGCGCATGCCGGCAGTAATATCGTCCAAGGTCAACGCCGGGTGATGCGTGGCATGTTTGCTGCCGCGCTCGTGTGGCGGCACGTGGCGGCCAATCAATTCCGCCAGTCGTTCCGGCGTGACCGGTTTTTCGACAGTGCCGAGCAGATTGACGCCATAGGCGTGCGACATACTCTCCACCGAAAACACCAGCGAAGGATCGAGCGCGCTGGCAAGAATGATCGATACCGGATTGTCGCTGCGCGCCATGTGGCGGATCAGCTCCATGCCATCCATGCCGGGCAGCTTGAGGTCAATGAAGCACAGGTCAATGCCGCGCGTCGGATCTTCCAGTATCTGCAACGCGGTCAAGCCGTCGTGCGCCTCGATGATTTTGGTGGCACCGAGATTGGCCAGCATGACCGTTAGCCAGCGGCGCTGGAAGTCGTTGTCTTCCACTACCAAGTAAGTCAGATCGGCGGGCAGCATGGCGTGTCCTCGGAGAATGTTCCAAGCATTGTATAGCGATCAGGAAGCCGGTGTTTGTTCCGTTTGCTGGAAAGGCGCGGTGGCTTCTTCGGTTTTTTCATGAATGTGTGGCGGCACCTCGCGGTTGGCGATGTCTGACCCCAGCTTGGCGCGCAGGAAGCCGCTGGTCGAGTAGCGCGTGACTGCGGCGTAATGCCGATCGGTGAGATGTTTGACCATGTCGGCATAGGCATCGACGGCTTCTGGATCGATGGAGAAGTTATCGTAGTTGACGACTGCGTGCACCTTTTCGGTGATGCCGCGCAAGGCATGGTTAACCTGACGACCGATAAATTCGACATCGCCGACGTTACGCACATTGAAACCCTCGAAATTAATAAACAAAGTTTTGCGCTGACGGTCGTAGCGTACCCGGTGTTCCAACGGCACTTCCAGCATGATGCTGCGCAGACCAATCAGTTCACTTTGGAAGATGCGTTCATCCATGGTGCGCACATCCGCCGCAATTTTCGGCTTGAACGCCATGTGCGCCAGGATGTCGTTCTCGAGGTCGATGCCGGGTGCAACCTCAATCAGTTCCAACCCTTCCTCGCCCAACTCGAACACACAGCGCTCAGTGATATACAGCACATGTTTGCCTAAGTCGCGCGCCAACGTGCCGCTGAACGTCATGTGTTCGACATCTTGCACAAATTTGCAGGGGCCTTCCTTGCCGTCTATGTGCAGTTGGCCATGTTTGACGTGGTAAGTCGGCTTGCCCGAGCTGAAGGTGCCGACGAACACGACTTTCTTCGCATTTTGGCTAATGTTGATGAAGCCACCGGCTCCTGCTAAGCGGTTGCCGAACTTGCTGACATTGACATTACCATGACGATCCACTTCGGCCAAGCCGAGGAAAGCGATGTCGAGTCCACCGCCGTCGTAAAAATCGAACTGGTAAGGCTGATCGACGATCGCTTGGGTATTCACGCCCGCGCCGAAGTTGGTGCCGGAGGCGGGAATGCCGCCGATCACGCCGGGCTCGGTGGTCAGGGTCAGCAGATCGATCACGCGCTCTTCATGGGCGATGCCGGCCACGCCTTCCGGCATGCCGATACCGAGATTGACCACGCTATTGGCCGATAGCTCGAAAGCGGCGCGGCGGGCGATGACCTTGCGCTCGGACAGCGGCATCGCCTTCATGGTGTTCGACGGCACGCGCAGCTCACCGCTGAAAGCGGCGTTGTAAGGTTCGGCATAGGTTTGCCAATGATGGCGCGGCTCGGCCACCACGACGCAATCGACTAGAATGCCCGGCACTTTCACTTGGCGTGGATTGAGTGTGTTGCGCTCGGCGATACGTTCGACTTGCGCGATCACGATGCCGCCAGAATTGTGCGCGGCCATTGCCAGCGACAGCATTTCCAGCGTCAAGGCTTCGCGCTCCATGCTCAGATTGCCATCCGGGTCGGCGGTGGTGGCGCGGATCAGCGCCACGTCGATGGGAAGTGATTTGTAAAACAGGAACTCGTCGCCGTCGATATCCAGCACGCGCACCAAGTCTTCCTGTGTTTTTGCATTCAGCTTGCCGCCGCCTTGGCGCGGATCGACGAAGGTGCCGAGGCCGACGCGGGTCAGGTGGCCGGGACGCTTGGCGGCGATGTCACGGTACAAGTGCGAGATCACGCCTTGCGGCAGGTTGTAAGCTTCGATCTTGTTGTCGATAGCCAGCCGCTGAATTTTCGGCACCAAGCCCCAGTGACCGCCAATCACGCGCTTCAGCAAACCGTCGTGACCGAGATGATTCAAGCCTTTCTCTTTGCCGTCGCCTTGGCCGGCGGCGTAGATCAAGGTCAGATCGCGCGGCCCTTCCGATTGCCCATCTTCACCTTGGTTACTGGTGTATAAATCCGACAGTGCAATGAGCAATTCTTCAGGGACGCCGATGCCGACAAAGCCGCCGGTGGCGATAGCGTTGCCGCTATGGATGAGGCGTACCGCATCCTGCGCGCTGACGATCTTAATGCGCTTGCCGCTACCGCGCGTGAATTCTTGGCCAATCGTCTGCATACTGCTCCTCTGAGGGTGAGGCGTGACATAAGGTAAGGTCGCCATTGTTGGCTATCATAGTATCTCTATGGCAAGTTGAACATCCCTGAATTGCTTGCTTGTCATTCGGAAATTCCTCGCTTATACTGTACAAACATACAGTATAAGCCTAGGGAGATGCCATGAAATCCATGCAGCCGAATTTACCCCGTCTTGTATCTCCTTTACCCATCGCTGGCGTGTCGAGCGAAAGCGATGCGCGCCGATCTTTGACTACGCGTTTTGGCGAGTCGATCGACGTTCGTAATCGCGGTGCACTGCGGGTGGCGCGTTTCGCTGGTAGTCAAATGCAGACACAGGATGCGCCAGCCGTGGTACGCCTGTGGACGGACGAGCATTTCCGCGAGTTGAGCACGCATCAGGCACGGGCGCTAGCGGCGCAATTGCTGGCCGCAGCCTCGCTGGCCGAACTACAGAACAGTCATTGAGCGTCATTGAGCACGAGTTCGGGTACGGGTGCGGGTGGGCGTCAGGCTGGTGCGGGCGTGAAGAAGCGATCGTGCATTTCTTCCAGCCCCAGTTCCTCCAGTACTTGGTTCAGCCGCTCGCCCGGACGACGGCGCGGCAAATCACGGTAGCGAGCGATGATGAGTTCATTTTTCATCGAATGCTCCCAGCCGACCAACTCGGTCACGCTGACTTGATAGCCGTGCGCTTCCAATTGCAGGCAACGCAACACATTGGTGACTTGACTGCCGAATTCGCGGGTGTGGATCGGGTGCCGCCAGATTTCAGTCAACACATTTTTGCCGAGTGATTTGCCCTTGTTGCGGTTTAGCACCGAGGCCACTTCCGCTTGGCAGCAGGGCACCAGCACAATACATTGCGCCTGTTTGGCCAAGGCGAAGCGGATGGCGTCGTCGGTGGCGGTATTGCAGGCGTGCAGCGCGGTGACGATATCGACGCGGGCGGGCAAGCGTGCCGAGGCGATCGATTCCGCCACCGACAAATTTAGGAAAGACATGCCGCCGAAGCCTAAACGTGCGGCCAGCGTTTCGGATTTTTTCACCAGATCTTCGCGCGTTTCGATGCCGTAGATGTGCGAATCGGCGGTTTGCGTCTTGAAAAACAAGTCGTACAGGATGAATCCGAGGTAGGACTTGCCGGCACCGTGATCGACTAGTCGGATCGATGGGTTCGCTTGTTGCAGTTCCTGCAGCAGTGGTTCGATGAACTGATACAGGTGATAAACCTGCTTGAGCTTGCGCCGGCTGTCTTGGTTCAGCTTGCCGTCGCGTGTGAGGATGTGCAGCTCTTTCAGCAGTTCGATCGATTGGCCGGGGCGAATTTCGGGGATGGAGGACATGAGTAAAAACGCATCATCAGCACATCAAGCGCCGGGAACGCTATTGTAGCCGCACGCGCGGGAGGTGGTTGGCAGGTGAAAATACGTTAAGGCTGCACTGAATCAGTTACTGCGCGGCGCAATCTGCGGCTTGCGGTGCTCACCGTGGCACACGTACGGCTGCGCTCCTCGATCACAGCTTGCTCCGCTCGCTGCACTTATTCAGCGCAGTTTTAATTGGGAGGCGTGCAGCAGGGAATCGATCAACACTTGCCGAAAATTGATTAACTGCTAAGATATGGCGATGGATACCAATACACCCAAACCCGCAGTTTCCCCAGCGGCGGAACGTCGTCGCCGTTCCTACTCCGGTTTGCTCGACTCCGCCATCCGCAATGCCAGCCAACTGGCCTGCTCCCCCGACGTCAAGGTCAGAGCCATGGCCTCGCAGATCGTTGCCGACCTATTGCAGGTTCGCCGTGAATTGCCGGTACGTCGCAAGACCGATGCGAGCGTCAGAAAATAATTTTGTGCGAAAAATACTTGCCTTGGGCAGAGTAGATTTTTCAGTCAGGTAGTGCAGAAAGACGCTACGGACTGCGCTTTTTACATATTCTGCGCTTCAGCGGCAAAACGCCTTAGTGCATGGCACGCATAGCCGGGAGTTTGTGGGGTAAACTTTACCCAACGAAAAAGGGGTTAGTGAATAGGATCACTAACCCCTTTGATTCTATTGGTCGGGGCGAGAGGATTCGAACCTCCGACCCCTTGCACCCCATGCAAGTACGCTACCAGGCTGCGCTACGCCCCGACGAGCTGCGCATTATAGCAGAGTCGTTCCGCGCGCCGTCACGGCATCGGTGGGAAATCGACGTGGATGCTTTCGATATGTTTGGCAAATGCGCGCATTGCTTTCACAATGCAGTTTTGCCCAACATCCTACTGCATCATGTCCATCAAAATTAGCGATTGTTTCGACGCCGGCGCGATCACTGTCGTGCGTGCCGATCATTTCGATGCCATCGATTTGGCATTGCGTCAGGATTCCCGTGCCGATTTCCGTCAGTGGTTTTATTTTCGCCTGCAGGGCGCGCGTGGGCAGGCTTGCCGGATGCGCTTTCTCAATGCCGCGCAAGCTGCTTTTCCCGGCGGCTGGGAAAATTATCAAGCCGTCGCCAGCTACGACCGCGAACATTGGTTTCGGGTGCCGACTGCGTATGACGGCCAAGTGCTGACGGTCAGCCACACGCCCGAACATGACAGTGTGTATTACGCCTACTTCGAGCCCTATTCGCAGGAACGGCATTTAGCCATGCTCGGGCGAATACAAACATCCAGTCTGGTGCGGCTCGACGATCTGGGCAATACGGTGGAAGGGCGCGACCTTGACCTAGTGACGGTCGGCGACCCCGGCGCAGCCAGAAAAGTCTGGATCATCGCCCGCCAGCATCCCGGCGAAACTATGGCCGAATGGTTGGCGGAAGGCTTGCTGGGCGCCTTGCTCGACCCCGTCAATCCGCTTGCACAGGAATTACTGCAGCATTCGGTTTTCTACATCGTCCCCAATATGAATCCCGACGGCGCGGTGCGCGGCAACCTGCGCACCAATGCCGCCGGTGCCAACCTCAACCGCGAATGGATGACGCCTTCGCGCGAATCCAGCCCGGAAGTTTTTCATGTCAGAAACAAAATTCACCAGACCGGCTGCGATCTTTTCCTCGACATCCACGGCGATGAAACATTGCCGTATGTGTTCGTCGCCGGTTGCGAAATGCTGGACAACTTCAGCGAACGGCAGGCGCGCGAACAGCAATGCTTCATTGATGAATTTCAGCGCGCTAATTCCGACTTCCAGACTGCAGTCGGTTACGAGGCGAGCAAGTACAGTGCCGACCTGCTCACCTTGGCCTCGAAATACATCGGCCACACCTTCGGCTGCGTTTCACTGACGTTGGAAATGCCCTTCAAGGACAACGCCAACGCGCCCCATCCGACTACCGGCTGGAACGGCGTGCGCAGTATGCGGCTCGGGCGCGATATGTTGCGGCCGATATGGCGGGTGTTACAGCAAATGGCGTGATTGACTGCGTGTTCAATGCAGGAAAATGCGCAGTTATCGCGCCGATGCATGCGAGATCGCGTCATGCAGTCAATGGAGCGCGCCGTTCGGCCATGATGTTCAGCATCGCTGGTTGCGCCGATTCGATGCGGTTGCGGCCGTTTGCTTTAGCGCGGTATAGCGCTTGATCGGCACGCCGGCTCCATGCATCTAAATTTTCGCCGCTACCCCATTGCGCACAGCCGGCGCTGATCGTGACTTTGCCGCCGTGTGGAAAGGTGGCTACGTCGATGGCACGGCGTAGCTTTTCCGTGGCTGACAGCGCATTTTCCATAGATGTCGGCAATAAAATGGCAAATTCTTCGCCACCCCAGCGGCAAATTAGGTCAGATGCACGCATGGTGCTGCGCATGATATCGGCGATTTGTCTCAGCACAGCATCGCCGGCTAGATGGCCAAAGTTGTCGTTAACCTGTTTGAAATGATCGATGTCGAATAACACTAGCGAGGCAGGTTGACCATAGCGGTTTGCACGTTCGATTTCACGTAAGGCTTCTGCTTCGAAATGTCGCCGGTTCCACAGACTGGTCAGAGCATCGATCAGAGCGGCATGTTCGGCATTGGCGCGCGCGGCTTCTAAATCTTCTTCGATACGGATGTGCGTCAGCAGCAAAACGCAGAATGACAGCGAGAATGCCAGCATCGCTGCAATCAGAATCATGACTTGGTAGCCGGTATCTTGGGTGAGAAGATTTGTCATGAGCGGTGCCCACATCACGGTGGCAATGCGCCATGTCGAAGCCGCTGCCACGCCCAAGAAAATGGTGCACATCAGTAGTGTGACGGAACGGTGCTTGCCGACTGCGTGGCCGACAAAACGCCCTGCAGTTCGTAGCGCGATAAATAGTTGAAAAGCGTTGAACCATACGACGCGGAGATTGATGTCGTTGTCCCGATACAAGTAATACGCCAGCATCGCCACGACCAGTGCAGCCACACCGTAGTTTAGAAAATTCGGGCGTGGCTCTTCGCGCAAGAAAAAACCGGCAATGCCATCGTAAAA
>JAFECY010000265.1 GCA_018241865.1 Pseudomonadota bacterium
CATGCCAGTAGTACACGTCGATATGTTGTGGCATGAACGCGATGCCCGCATCCCCGCGCACAAATGGCTCCGCGAAAAACTAGCGGCAACTACCGATGCAGCCATCGGTGAGGGCCCGCATTAAAGTCTTTTTGTTGTTGTATCGTGGCTTGTGAACGGCTATTTCCTGAAATGGTGTGCGCTCATGTCATTGTCAGCTTTCCAGACCGATGCCGATTTAACGCTAACGCCTTTGCGACAAGCCATTGCAGCAGCTCACCGGCGTAGCGAAGCAGATGCCGTCACTTGGCTGTTGCACCAGATTACCGAGTCGTCAGAGTGGCGCAGCCACACGCAAACACTGGCACGACGGTTGGTAGAAGCGGTGCGCACGGAACGCCGTCGCGCCTCCGGCGTCGATGCGCTGATGCACGAATTCTCACTTTCTTCGCAAGAAGGCGTCGCCTTGATGTGCTTGGCCGAAGCCTTGCTGCGTATCCCCGATCGCGCCACCGCCGACCGCCTCATCGCCGACAAAATCGGCAAGGGCGATTGGGCACGTCATCTGGGCGAATCACCCTCGTTATTTGTCAATGCTGCTGCATGGGGTCTGCTGATTACTGGCAAACTGGTGGCAACCAATAGCGAGCAAGGTTTGGGCGCGGCGTTGACCCGTTTGATCGCCAAGGGTGGCGAGCCCTTGATCCGCAAGGGTGTGGACTTGGCAATGCGCATGCTCGGCGAGCAATTCGTTGCCGGTCAAAACATCGCCGAAGCACTCGCCAACAGCCGAACACTGGCGCAACGTGGTTACCGTCATTCCTACGACATGCTGGGCGAAGCGGCGCTCACTGCCGCCGACGCACAAACGTATTTCGCTGCGTATGAAGCAGCGTTGCATGCCATTGGTCACGCCGCCGCTGGGCGCGGTATTAAAGACAGCCCCGGTATTTCAATCAAATTATCCGCCTTGCATCCGCGCTATGTCCGTGCGCAGCGCGTGCGTGTGTTGGCCGAATTGCTACCGCGCCTGAAATCGTTGACGTTATTGGCTAAGCGCTATGACATCGGCCTGAACATCGATGCTGAGGAGAGCGAGCGACTCGAGTTGTCGCTCGATTTGATCGACGCACTAGCAAATGATGCCGATCTGGCGGGTTTCAACGGTATAGGTGTAGTGGTACAGGCTTATCAAAAACGCGCGCCTTTCGTCATCGATTACTTGGCCGATTTGGCGCGTCGAAGCGATCGCAAGTTAATGGTGCGGTTGGTCAAAGGCGCTTACTGGGATGCGGAAATCAAACGCACCCAAGTTGAGGGCTTGTGTGATTACCCGGTGTACACCCGCAAAGCACATACCGATCTTTCCTATCTAGTGTGTGCGCAAAAATTGTTGGCTTTGTGTGATGTCATTTATCCGCAATTTGCCACGCACAATGCCCATACACTGGCAGCGATTTACACCTGGGCAGAACAACTTGGCGTAACCGATTATGAATTCCAATGCCTGCATGGCATGGGCGAAACGCTCTACGATCAGATCGTCGGCAATGCGCATCTAAACCGGCTCTGTCGTATTTACGCGCCCGTCGGCTCGCACCAAACTTTACTAGCTTACTTGGTGCGACGCTTACTGGAAAATGGTGCGAATTCTTCTTTCGTCAATCAACTGCTCGATGAAAAAACCAGCATCGATATGTTGCTGGCTGATCCGATCGCAAGCGCACGCAAAAGTAAAAGCGCTGCACATCCCCGTATTCCATTACCGCGGGATTTGTTCGGCAATACACGACGTAATTCAACAGGCATGGATTTCAACAATGAACAAACTCTGGCGGAGCTAACGACGCGTCTTTCCCGTTTTGAAAAATCGACTTGGCAAGCGATACCGCTGATCGCTGCAAACTGTTCCATTGCTGATACACCGCTCGCTATTCACAATCCGGCCGATCATGCAGATGTTGTTGGTTATGTTCTACAAACCGATGCCAAGATTTGTGAAGTAGCATTAACTTGTTCTGTTGAGCATGCGATGGACTGGCAAACTGTGCCCGCCATTGAACGAGCAAATCTACTTTGCAAGGCGGCGGATCGACTAGAGGAACACCGCATCGAATTGATGGCTCTGGCTGTGCGAGAAGCGGGTAAAACCTTACCCAATGCCTTGGGCGAAGTGCGCGAAGCGGTGGATTTTTTACGCTATTACGCACAACAAATCGCCAGAGAACCCGTCAGCATGGCTTGGGGAACGATGCTTTGCATCAGCCCTTGGAATTTTCCGCTAGCCATTTTCATCGGACAATTGAGTGCCGCCTTGGCAGCAGGGAACGTCGTGCTGGCTAAGCCGGCAGAGCAAACGTCTTTGATTGCTTATCGTGCCGTACAGCTTTTACATGAAGCCGGCATTCCCCATTACGCCGTACAACTGTTGCCCGGCTCCGGTGAACATATTGGCGCACAACTAGTCGCCGATGCGCGTGTGCGCGGTGTTGTTTTCACCGGCTCGACTGAAGTGGCACAACACATCAATCGAACGTTGGCTGACCGCATGGTACGCGAGTCTTGCGATATTCCTTTCATCGCTGAAACCGGCGGGCAGAATGTGATGATCGTCGATTCCAGTGCATTGCCGGAACAAGTGGTGCAGGATGTATTAACTTCTGCCTTTGATAGCGCCGGCCAACGCTGCTCGGCACTGCGCATTCTGCTATTACAGGAAGATATTGCCGACACTGTACTGACTATGTTGCAAGGCGCGATGCGCGAGCTTTGTATCGGTGACCCTAGTCAACTTTCTACTGATATCGGCCCAGTGATCGATGAAGAAGCGCGAAAAAATCTACAACAGCATATTGATCACATGCGGACAAGCAACCAAACACTACATG
>JAFECY010000266.1 GCA_018241865.1 Pseudomonadota bacterium
ACCAAGAACAAGCGCACCATGCCGGAAAAAATGGCGATCATGAAGTTCGATCCCAAGGCACGCAAGCATGTCGAGTACAAAGAAACCAAGATCAAGTAATCGATCCTGCTTCTCCCAAAAAGCCGTTCTTCCACGAGCGGCTTTTTTATTTCCGCGCGTATTGCAGCGCCGCCCAAAGAAAAACCCGCGTCGCATCGCTGCGCGCGGGTTTTGTCGGAAGCAGGCGCAGTGCCTGCTTATTTTCCGTCAAGCATAACTGCGCAGTCGCAGCGAAAACTCCTGCAAAGCCTTGATACCGGAAGCCTCTGCACGGGCGCACCAATCCTGCAATTGCTGTAGCAGTTGTTCGCGCGTGGCATGCGAACGATCCCAAATTGCACTCAGTTCAACGCGCATATCGTGCATGGTTTTTAACGGCTTGCTGTGCGCCAGCAGTTCGGACAATTTCTGTTGCTGCGGCGCGGCCAGCGCGGCCGGCTCACTTTGCAACCATTTACCGGCCGACTTCAATTCGCCGGAATCGACTTGCGATTTCGCTTTCACCTGCTCGCGTTCTTCACGCCAAGTTTGCTTGAGCGACTTGGCGTACTTAGCCATCACGTCGTAGCGGTTGGCGATCACCGATTGCAAAGTTTCCAAATCGGCGACCATTTTCTCGCGGTCGAATTTCGGCGAAGGCGCGACTTTTTTGACGGTGGCCAGACCGCAGGTTTCGAGGATGCGGATGTACATCCAGCCGATGTCGAATTCGTACCACTTGGAAGAAAACTTGGCCGAAGTGCCGAAGGTGTGATGATTGTTATGCAGCTCTTCGCCGCCGATGATGATGCCCCAAGGGACGATATTGGTCGAGGCATCGGCGCAATCGTAATTGCGGTAGCCCCAATAATGACCGATGCCGTTGACGACGCCAGCCGCCCACAGCGGAATCCACGCCATCTGCACCGCCCAGACGGCCAGACCGAGTACGCCGAACAGCAACACATTGATAACCAACATCATCGACACGCCCAAGGCGCTATGTTTGCTATACAAATTACGCTCGATCCAATCATCCGGCGTGCCATGGCCATATTTTTCCGAAGTTTCAGGATTTTTGGCTTCGGCGCGATACAGTTCGGCGCCTTCAAAGAAAACTTTGTTGATGCCACGCGTGACCGGGCTGTGCGGATCTTCTTCGGTTTCGCATTTAGCGTGATGCTTGCGGTGAATGGCAGCCCATTGCTTGGTCACCATGCCGGTGGTCATCCACAGCCAGAAACGGAAAAAATGGCTGGGGATCGCGTGCAGATCAAGGCCGCGATGCGCTTGGCAGCGGTGTAGAAAGATCGTCACACTGACGATCGTGATGTGAGTAAGAATCAGGGTAATGGCCACGACTTGCCAAGCCGAGGCACCGGTCAGACCATTACTTAGAAAATTAAGGACGATGTCCATCAAGGTATTCCCATTCAAAAGTGTTGAGTCTCTTCACCCTTTCGGTTTGACGAAAAGGCTGCTTATGCGGCTATGCGCCTGTTTTTATTGAGGTTTTTGCTATTGTACCTGTTTTCACTGCCTGCTTTGGTTGTCGGGCAGCTTAGCCCTATCCAAATTAACTTAATTTCACGTTACGGGCATGAAATTGAAATTTCATTTTCTTTTAACGTCTGCCAAATAGTTTTGTTCACCGCCGATAATACGCTCAATTTCCCATTTTCAGGGTCGCCAATCCAGAACCCGATTTCCAGCTCTAGCGCATCGGTGCCGAACTTGAGCAGCAAAGCTTGCGGTGCCGGCTCGGCACTGACACGCGGCACGGCGGCCACCGCTTTTTCCAGCAGAGGCAGCACCGTATCCAAATCGCTGTCGTAAGCCACACCGACCTGCGTCGCTAATCGGACGGTGCGATCGCTCAGAGAGTAATTTTGAACCGCGCCGGACAACAACATCTCATTGGGAATGATCGATTCCACCCCGTCCCCGCTGCGCAGCACGGTATAGCGGGTATTGATGCGGGCAACCTTGCCGGTATATTTATCCACAGCCACGATGTCGCCGATCGACAAACTGCGCTCGATCAAGATCACAAAACCGGAAACATAACTGCCGACGATTTTTTGCAAGCCAAGGCCGATGCCCACGCCGAGCGCGCCACCAAATACGGACAGCACCGTCAAGTCGATGCCGACCAAGGACAAACTAAACAGCACCGCCACCAGTATCAACACCGCCCGCCCCATACGCGCCAGTACCACGCGCATCGAAGAGTGCATGCTTTCAACCCGCATCAGGCGTTCTTCCAGCGCTGCGCCCGCCCACAGCGCCAAGATCAGGGTGATCGCGACAAACACCGTGGCTTGGACGATGGCCAAGATCGATACCTTGCTCTTGCCAATCGGGATGGCAGTGTTTTCCAATATCTCCAGCAAATCCGGCCACAGCCCGGTGATGTACAACGCCACGCCCAACCACACCAGCAGCGCGAAAATTTTCTCGAAAGTTTGCAGGAAACTGCCAGCCGGCCCGGTGCGCGCGAAAATGCGACGCATGACATAAAAAGCCAGCCGAATCAGGGCGAAAGAGCCGATCAGCGGAATCGCTAGGCGCAGCAGATTCACGTGCTGGTAATGCGCCAACAAGGGCTTGGCAAGAGCGATCAGGGCCAAGGCCAGCAGCGGCCACAAAGCGCGCGAGAAACTTTCGACGCCAAGTCGAATGACGCGCGCATGATGCGTATTTTGCGTCGGTAGCGCCGGTCGCAAAATGCGCGACAAACCCCAAGCCAAGGCCAGACACAGGGCAATGGCACCGACCTGCCACAGCACGTTGATATCGTGCAGGTCATCCCACAAATCAGGCAACAGATTGGCAAGCAAGGGAGCGGTCATGGCGATGAACTCGTGACGATTATTTTCGGTACGGACTGGCGTCTTGCCGGTGACGTTCCCAGTTGGCGGCATAGCGCGCCGCCAGCGCGGGGTTGTCGCGCGCGATCAAGACATTTTCCGCGTTCTTGTGTTGCGCAGTCCAAGTGAAATTGTAGCTGCCAGTGATGACCGTGGCATGCGCGCTTTTTGCATCGATCACGATGAGTTTGTTGTGAGCATTCTGGTAAGCAGTTTCCAACCACACCGAAATGCCGGCAGCGGCCATTTCAGATATCCGGCCATCCGTCGTTTTCTCCAGTTGGCGCGCATCGACCAACACCTTGACCTCAATACCACGGCGCTGCGTCCGTATCAGAGCGGCAGCGATCTTCTTGCTAGTCAACAGATAGGCTTGCACCAGCACTTGCTGCCGTGCCTCGTCGATTGCCGCAACAATCAGACTTTCGATATCGTCTTGCGGTGAAAACGCCGCCTGCAGCGTGCCTTCCGCCTTGAGCGGCGGCGCGGGCTCGGCGCCGCATGGCAATGCCAGCAGCGCTACTAGCAAAAAAACCGGCACGCGCATCACACGCATGGTTATTTGCGACGCTGCATGACGGCGGCGAAAAAACCGTCGGTCTGGTGCCGATGCGGCAATAGCTTCAGATAATCGTCCATTTCCAGCGCGACTTTTTGCTCGGCCAATACGTCTTTCATCGGCATCAATTCAAAGCTGGTATTCGCAGCCAGGAATTGTGCGACGATGGCTTCGTTTTCTTCATCGAGCAAACTGCAGGTGGCGTACACCAGCCGGCCACCAGGCTTCAACAGCCGCGCTGCACCAGCGAGAATCGCGCTTTGCTTGGCATTCAGTTCTTGTAAAGTCTGCGGCGACTGTCGCCATTTCATGTCGGGATTGCGGCGCAAAGTGCCAAGGCCACTGCAGGGCGCATCGACCAATACGCGGTCGATCTTGCCGGCGAGGCGCTTAATCTTGGCGTCGTTCTCGTGCGCGATCACCACCGGATGCACGTTCGACAAACCGCTGCGCGCCAAACGCGGCTTGAGTTTAGCCAAACGCTTGTCGGATACGTCGAACGCATACAGACGGCCGGTATTACGCATGGCGTCACCCAGTGCCAGCGTCTTGCCGCCGGCACCCGCACAGAAATCGACCACCATCTCGCCGCGCTTCGCGCCGACGATCTGCGCCAACAACTGGCTGCCTTCATCCTGCACTTCGATTGCGCCGCTCTGGAACAATGTCAGATTCTGCAAAGCCGGCTTCTTGTAGATGCGAATGCCGAACGGCGCATAGGGTGTCAACTCGCATGCAATCGGCGCCTTCGCTAGCTCCGCCACGGCCTGTTCGCGCGTGGTTTTCATGGTGTTGACGCGCAAATCGAGTGGCGCCGGTTGGTTGAGCGCATCGGCTAGTTGCAACATACCCGCTTCGCCATCACGTGCCACCAACTTATCGAGCAACCATTGCGGTAAGTTAGCGCGCAAGTTCAGCGGCAATGTGGCGCGATCGATCTGCAGCACGCGCGTCAGCCACTGGCTTTCCTGTTCCTCCAAACCACCCAGCGCATCCACGCCATACATATCAGCCAAACCCAGCAGCGCCATACGCCGCATGGCGGCACCCATGCCCGACTCGGCAAAATTGGTATAGACCAGCTTGTTGCGCAAGACGGCATACACCGCCTCTGCCACCACGCCGCGTTCGCGCGAGCCGAGCTTGGGGTGCTCGCGGAAATAGCGCGACAGGGTGACATCTGCCGGGCCGCTAAAACGCAGCACCTCGCGCAAGACTTCTTCCGTCCAAGTACTGACTGCAGGATGCAATCTCATGGGAATCCTTGTTTTATTTGTATGTGTGCTACCGGGCGATCTGCACGCGCCCGCCTTCGACCGACAAACGGCCTTCGACAAACCAGCGCACTGCCTGCGGATAAATGACGTGCTCCTGAATCAGAACGCGCGCTGCCAGCGATTGCTCGGTGTCGTCCGCCAGCACCGGCACGGTGGCCTGCGTCACGATGGGGCCATGATCGAGTGTGGTAGTGACGAAATGCACGGTCGCACCATGTACCTTGACGCCGGCGTCGAGCGCTTGCTGATGGGTATTCAAACCAGGGAAATTTGGCAACAGCGAAGGATGAATATTCAACATGCGGCCATCGTAGTGTTCGACGAAGGACGCGGTCAGGATGCGCATGAAACCGGCCAATACCACTAAATCAGGTTGAAAACGGTCGATCGTCGCCTGCAGCGCAGCATCGAATTGTTCGCGTGAAGCATAGTCCTTGTTGGCAACCACTTCCGTTGCAATGCCGTGCTGCCGGGCAAACGCCAAACCTTCGGCGTCGGCGCGATTGCTGATGACGGCGGCGATGTGCGCAGGCCAGCTTTCCTTGGTTAACGCCTGCACGATGGCTTGCATGTTGCTGCCACGCCCGGAAATCAGGATCACGATGTTTTTCATGGCGCGCATTGTACCGTACCGCCCAAAACGAGAAAGCCGGCTCGCGGCCGGCTTGCATGCCTGTTCACGCACTTACAGGAAGGAATAGAAAACCCGGAACGGGACTTTTTTGTCGGCCCAGAAATCGGCGGCGTCGCGAAACACGTCGAGCAGGGTTTCGCGCGCTTCTTTATCGAACTTGGGCGTATTGGGCAATTGTTCGAGCACGACCCAAAACCCCGGCTGTTGGCCGGACTTGAAAGTCAGATCGGTCAGGCAATCGGACAAGGCGTCGAAATTCTTACCAAAATGGCGCGGAAAATGGAAAGACTCAGCAATGATCGCCAGCACCTGTTGTTTGGTGCTTGCTTCCGCGCAATTGGCATACAGAAAGTGCTGCTCCAGACGTGCTGCCTCCTCCTGCAGATCGGTCACCCGAAATGCACGAATCGACTGCACCACATTGGTCGATACAGTGATCGCCAAATTCACTTCTCCCTTATCGCCCGAATTCATCTTTGATACGCCTGAAACTTGCATAATGGTCATCGGTATAAAAATATTGCATCCCTCGCCCTGCCTCGCCACCGGTCACGATGCGGCGCGCGCCGCGACTGCGAACGCCGGGTGTTTTTACCGTGTATTCGTGATAATACCCGCGCTTTTGTTTCGGCAAAACCCCTTCATAGTTGCCGAACACCACGCCATCCTTGGGGTAAGGCATGGGCTTGCCATCTTTAATCAATTGCAAGGTATACCGCGCCTCTTTCGGTAAATCCGC
>JAFECY010000267.1 GCA_018241865.1 Pseudomonadota bacterium
AAAAAACTATCCTGATGCCCGACCTCGATGCGACTTGTTCGCTCGATCTCGGTTGCCCGGTTGACGAATTTTCGGCATTCTGCGATGCGCATCCAGACCGTACCGTAGTGGTGTACGCCAACACCAGCGCCGCGGTGAAGGCGCGTGCCGACTGGATGGTGACTTCTTCCATCGGGCTGGACATCGTCGCGCACCTGCATGCGCAGGGCAAGAAAATCCTGTGGGCACCGGACAAGCATCTGGGCAGCTATATCCAGAAAAAAACCGGTGCCGATATGTTGCTGTGGCAGGGTTCATGCTTAGTGCACGACGAGTTCAAAGGCATCGAGCTGGAATTGCTGAAGAAGGAACATCCGCAAGCGAAGATACTAGTGCACCCGGAATCGCCGGAAGCGGTGGTGGCATTGGCCGATGTGGTCGGTTCGACTTCGCAGTTGATCGCCGCCGCCAAGTCGCTCGACGCGAAGGAATTCATCGTCGCCACGGACAACGGCATTTTGCACAAGATGAAAATGGCTGCGCCAGGCAAGACCTTCATCGACGCGCCGACCGCCGGCAACAGCGCCACTTGCAAGAGCTGCGCGCATTGCCCGTGGATGGCGATGAACGGTTTGCAGAATCTGGCCGACGTATTGGAAACCGGCCGCAATGCAATCAAGGTCGATCCAGAAACCGGCCGCAAGGCGTATGTTTGCATCGATCGCATGCTGGATTTCGCGGCGAAGAAAAAAGCCAATGTCCGCCCCTCCGGCGATTTGGACAAGGAACAATCACTATTCAAAGGTATCGGCCCCGCATGAGCACGCTCCAGAATTCCCACGCACCTTTCGATGCGGCGCTGATTGCCGCCTTCGAGGCAAACATCAATGCAGCGATCATCGAAGATGTCGGCAGCGGCGACCTGACCGGCAAGCTGGTGCCGGAAAACGAATGGGTCAAGGCGCAAGTGATCGTGCGCGAAGCCGCCGTGCTGTGCGGCGCACCTTGGTTTGAAGGCGTGATGATTGCGCTCGATGCCGGCATCAAAATCGACTGGCGTTATGCCGAAGGCGACATGATGCAGGCCGACAGCGTGGTGTGCGCCATCGAAGCGCCGGCACGGGCGCTGTTGACGGCGGAACGTCCGGCCCTGAATTTCATGCAATTACTATCGGGCGTCGCGAGCGCAACCCGCCGCTATGTCGATGTCATCGCCGGCACGCGATCGGCCATTCTCGATACCCGCAAAACCTTGCCGGGCCTGCGGCTGGCGCAGAAATATGCGGTGCGCGTCGGTGGCGGCAAAAATCAGCGACTGGCCTTGTACGACGGCATTCTCATCAAGGAAAATCACATCGCCGCCGCCGGTGGCGTCAGCGCCGCTTTGCGCGCCGCGCAAGCATTGCAGGCTGGTGTGTCGATCCAGGTGGAAGTGGAAACACTGGCGCAATTGAAGGAAGCGCTGGATGCAGGCGCGACTTCGATCCTGCTCGACAATTTCACGACGACTTTGATGCAAGAAGCAGTACAACTGACCAACGGCCGCGCCATTCTGGAAGCGTCTGGCGGCGTGAATCTGGAGAGCGTGCGAGCGATTGCCGAGACGGGCGTGGATCGAATTTCGATTGGTGGGTTGACCAAGGATGTAAAGGCGACGGATTATTCGTTGCGGATCATTGGTTGAGGGATATTTCTGCGACTGACTGATCTTGATTTATCGGATAGATCAGCATGACTGGGCAATATTGGAATGTGAGAGCCGCCACAAGTAGAGACATGTGTGAAAAATTTTATTTTTGTGTTGTTAGTCGTTGCAGCAAGTTTGGCAGAGTCAGCCCATGCCCTTGAATTTTGGCATTCAAGCACTGTTTGGGCTGGTCAAGGGCAGTGTTCCGCTATGTTTTCGTTTGATAGCGGAATGGAAGAAGTAAAGAACCTGCAAGTCACAGTCACTGCTGTTAATAAAGCGGGGAAAAAAGTGGCGTCTGGCGTGCTGGAGATACAGAAATTTGGGCAATCATCCGCGGATCGCTATGCCGATGCTTTCTTGGAAGGCGAAGAAATCTGTGCAGATGATCTGACGATTGTGGTCAACAAAGCGACTGCTATAGTCGATGGAAAGCGAATTGATTTACTGAAATCCAAAACACTCGCGGTTCGCGATTTCAAGCCCTTTAAAATTCGCTTGGGAAAATAGTTCAATTCGGTAATCCGCATCGATGTGGCGATAAAGTTGCGTAGTGTTGTGACTTCTGCGACGGGAATGATAAACATTCCATCGTCGGACAAAAATTATTTCAATCACACCAAGTAAAACGGCCTGCTGAAACAGCAGGCCGTTTTACTTGATGCATCACTTCCTACAACACATCACTCGCATGATCCGCCAACCGTGACCGTTCGCCGCGCGCCAGCGTGATATGTCCGCTGTGCGCCCAACCCTTGAAGCGATCCACCACGTAGGTCAAACCGCTCGATCCTTCGGTGAGGTAAGGCGTGTCGATCTGTGCGATGTTGCCGAGGCAGATGATCTTGGTGCCGGGGCCGGCGCGGGTGACCAAAGTTTTGACTTGCTTCGGCGTCAGGTTTTGCGCTTCGTCGATGATGAGAAATTTGTTGACGAAGGTGCGGCCGCGCATGAAGTTGAGCGACTTGATCTTGATGCGCGAGCGGATCAGGTCTTGCGTGGCGGCACGGCCCCATTCGCCGGCGTCGGAATCGGACTTGTTGAGCACTTCGAGATTGTCGTCGAATGCGCCCATCCACGGCGACATTTTTTCTTCCTCGGTGCCGGGCAGGAAGCCGATGTCTTCGCCGACCGGGACCGTCACGCGGGTGACGATGATTTCGTTATACAGCTTGGTTTCCAGCACTTGCGCTAGACCTGCTGCCAACGCCAACAAGGTTTTCCCTGTGCCGGCTTGGCCGAGTAAGGTGACGAAATCGCACTCGGGGTTCATCAACAGATTGAGCGCGAAATTTTGTTCACGGTTGCGTGCAGTGATGCCCCACACATTATTCTTGGCGTGACCGAAATCGCGTAGGGTCTGAATCACGGCGGTCTTGCCATTGATTTGCTTGACCTGGCCGTAGAAGGTGGCTTCGCCGTTCTTCGGTTCGAGATAGACGAATTGGTTGACCAGCATGGCCGGCACTAATGGGCCAGTCAGGCGGTAGAACATGTGCGCCGTGCCGTTTTTGTTTTCCTGCCAGGACTCCATGCCCTTGCCGTGTTTGTTCCAGAAATCGTCTGGCAATTGCATGACGCCGGAGTAGAGCAGGTCGGTGTCTTCCAGCACGTGGTCGTTGAAATATTCCTCGGCCGGCAGACCCATCGCGCGCGCTTTGATGCGCATGTTGATGTCTTTCGACACCAGCACGATCGGACGTTCCGGGAATTCTTTTTCCAGCGCGCGCACCACGCCGAGAATTTGGTTGTCGGCCTTGCCGATCGGCAGACCTTCCGGCAACGTGCCTTGCTGCATCTTAGTCTGGAAGAACAGACGCCCTTTGGCATCTTTGTTGCCGAGCTTGGAGAGCGGGATGCCGTCTTCGATTTCGTTTTCGCCGGTGCCGCTGACCAAGTCGTCGAGGTAACGCGATACTTGACGCGCGTTGCGGGCGACTTCGGACATGCCTTTCTTGTGGTTGTCGAGTTCTTCCAGCGTCACCATCGGCAGATAGACATCGTGTTCCTCGAAGCGGAACAGCGAGGTCGGGTCATGCATCAGCACATTGGTGTCGAGCACGAAGACTTTGGTCACACCGAGCTTGTCGGCCACCTTGCTGGCGCCGGACTTGATGCTGCTGTCGGCATGCCGGGTTTGTTTTGATGAACGGGGTTTTTCTGCAGGGAGGGAGACGGCGGGTTTGCTGCGAGCGACCGGGGCGGATACTGCGGTGCTGACGGGTGCTGCTTTTTTTGCTGGCGATTCGATCAGAGTCAGAGGTTGGGCTGGCTTTCCTTTTTCCAGCTTCGGATAGTCTTTGGGGGACAACAGTGCTGCGGGTTTGGCCGGCAATTTGGGCAGGGGCATCAAGACCTCACTCTAAACGTTGGAGATATACCACTTCGGAAAAGCAGCGGGTGGAGCAAAACGGGTGAAACAAGGGAGGGAAGGGTTGATGGGAAAAACGAAAGACACGGCGTACAAAGCAAAAAAAGCCGCTCTAAAAGGCTTGCGCCTTTTTCAGAGTCGGCTTTCAAAGAAATAAAATTTTGTAGTTTCAAGGACTTAGCGAATCAGGTCAGCGCCTTCACATATTCCAAGGTGTCGTCCACGTGTCCGGGGACTTTTACTCCACGCCATTCTTTCACCAATTTGCCCGCGCCGTCAATCACAAATGTGCTGCGCTCGATACCGCGTACCTGCTTGCCGTACATGGTTTTCATTTTCATCACGTTGAACAGATTGCAGACGGTTTCGTCGGGATCGGCAATCAGCTCGAAAGGCAGCCCCAGTTTGGCTTTGAAGCCATCGTGCGAACGGATGCTGTCGCGGCTGATGCCGATGATTTCGGCATGGGCTTGTTTGAATTGGTCGTACAAGTCGCGGAAGCTCATGCTTTCGGCGGTGCAGCCGGGGGTGTTGTCTTTGGGGTAGAAGTACAGCACCAGGGTTTTGCCCCGGTAGTCGGATAGGGTGAAGTTTTTGCCGCCGGTCATGGCGGCAGAAAATTCGGGAACGGTTAGATTCACTGCGGATGGACTGTCGGCCACGTTGTTCTCCTAGTTAATACCGTCTGCATGTCGCTTCAAGAATGTCGCCGGCTGTCAGCCTCCTCATCCCCGACTTTTCTCCCGCGAGGTGAGAAGAGAGCATCATCAAGCCTGCACGATCAATTCGCCCGAGCGCCCCGGCAATTCGCCCCACTGGAGCGGCAGGACGGGTACATCCTCGTTTTTCACCTTGGCGTGGTAATCGGCCATGGCGACGCAATCGTAACCCTGCGCTTTCCAACCGGCCAGCAGTTGCTCGAAGATGGGGGCGAGTTTTTGTCCTTCAAGCTCGGCATGCAGGGTATAGACATGGTCGCGCGGTTGCGCAGTCAGCTTGAGCAGGAAGGCGGCGACGTTGCCGGTATCGATGGTGACGCCATCGATGGTACGGCCTAGGATTTCATCCAGCGTCGGCAAGGTGGTCGGCAATTGGATGTGCGACAGCGCTTTGCCGTTGACACTAAGGCGGTGCGGGCCGGCCGCTGCGTTGGCCAGCGCGCCCGATTCGGTCAGCATGGCGCGGCCGTCGGAGGCATAGGCCATGCCGAAGGCGTCGAGTTGCGCGAAGGCGTGCGGATTCATTTGCCAGCCGGCGGCACCGTGGGTGTGCGGCGCGACGCCGAAGATGTCGCTGAAGCGGTCGTGCGATTGCTGTAACTGCTTGCGCGTCCAGTCGGCATCGCGACGGCGCACATTGTCTTGCCAG
>JAFECY010000268.1 GCA_018241865.1 Pseudomonadota bacterium
ATATTGCATAAACTACTCCCGTGGTGACGTCAGACTGCGCTTCGGCGCTACTGCCCAGTATCCGATCCACACTACGCGACCTTAATGGTCGCGTTTTTATTGAGCGCACTGAAAATAAAAACGCGGCCTCTGCATAGGCCGCGTCGGTGGGTCGGATTGGGGGGTCATGCAGAACCGCAGCTTCCTTACCACGGCACGAGTGTAAACAATACCGCATCGCGCTTCAATACGCTCGGCCAGTCTCCGCACAAGAAAATTCCGCCACTCCACCCGACTACGCGACTCCTTCCCCTTCAAGGGGAAGGTCGGGATGGGGATGGGTCATTCACCCCGACTGCCACCCTACCCGCCCGCCTTCCCCCGCTTCGGCTTACCGCCCGCCGCCGGCAACAGGCTGGTGATGTGCTGATACAGATCGAACAGAAAAGCGACGCGCTGCGCATCGCTCTGGAATGTCTGCTTGCCGTAACAGGCATCGACCGCCTTGTCCAAGGCCTGATGCGCCTTCACCAGCGCGGGCGGCATCGACAGCGGATCATACAGGTCGGCCAATGAACTGCCGGGGAAAGCGGCGCGCGCATCGAGCACCGCTTGCGCGGCGGTTTCGACCGCCTGCTGCTGCTTGTCGCTCGGGTCTTGCGGCCACGGGTAGTTGTTATAGACGATGGTGTTGGAGTAGCGGTAACGGCTTTCCAGACGGCCGCACACGGCGCGCACCCAGGCCATGTGCATGGTGGAGGTGAGCATGCCGAAGTGGTAGAGGGTGGCGTTGGGGATCATGGAATTCGAGTCGCCGCAAATTACATCCGGTCCCAAATAACCCATCGGAATGTAAGCGCGATTTTCCGATGAATGCCTCGGCACCAGAATATACGGCTCATCGGTTTGCCGAATCTCACCGAACAAGGTCGGGACTTCCGCAAGTTTTCTCGTTGCGTCTCGCGTACTGGCTAAACGCAAATCCTGTACGGCTTTGACCCGGCGCATCACGTTTGGCATGGTGCGCAACTCATTGGGCGAGATGCCGCCCAGCCAAAGGCACCAGCGCTTCAGGTTATTGATGAATTCATCTGCACCCAGGAATGGGCGTATCGATTTTTCTGCGGCAGGTTCGGCCTGTACCAAGCCATTCTTTTCATCGTCCGACAGCAATAAATGCCCACCGTCGTTAGGCATATTTCCAAATGAAATCTCTGGAACATTGCATATCGGGTTTCGCAAATTTTGAAGAATGGTATTTGCGGCATCGACCAAATAAGGATTGATATTTTGCGCACGAATCGCCAACGGTTCGCCAACTATATCGACGTATTCAAATATCGTTTTGGTGTCCACATCGAAATTCGCAAACCCGATAATCACGCAATGCACGGCCGCCTTGCCGCTGGCTTCATTGCTCCATTTGAAGGTGCGATGCGCGAAGTGAATCTTGATGCCATAGCGTTGCAACAGTTCCGCCCATAACACCGCAACCTGTTCGCCTTGCGTGATCGAGTTGGTGGAGACGAAGGCGCAAGCGATGTGCGTATCTTGAATGTAGCGTGCCGCCTTGACGTACCAGCCAGCGACGAAGTCCAGCACGCCCGCGCCCTTGACGCCATGACAGACCTGCTCCAGATCGGCTTTCTGTTCCTTGCTTTGATTGGACTTGCCGAGAAAAGGCGGATTGCCGAGGATGTAGCTCAACTCGCCCTTCGTCACCACGCTTTCCCAATCGGTCTGCAAGGCATTGGCATGCGCGATATGCGCCGACTTTTTCAGCGGCAGGCGCGCGAAGTAATTGCCGAATTCTTCCGAGATCATCAGGTTCATCTGGTGGTCCATCAGCCACATGGCGACTTCGGCGATGCGGGCCGGCCACTCTTCGATCTCGATGCCGTAGAACTGATCGACGTCGAGCCAGACCGCGGTGGAGACATCGAGCATTTGTTGCCCGCCCTGATACAGCACGCGCAGGATGTCGATTTCCAATAAGCGCAGTTCGCGGTAGGTGATGACGAGGAAGTTGCCGCAGCCGCAGGCGGGGTCGAGAAATTTGAGCGCGGCGAGTTTTTTGTGAAATTCGACCAGCAGGTTACGGTTGCCTTTGACCTTGTCGAATTCGGCGCGCAGGCTGTCGAGGAACAGCGGTTTGATGAGCTTGAGGATGTTGGTCTCGGAGGTGTAGTGCGCGCCGAGGTTGCGGCGCGCGGTCTTGTCCATGATGGACTGGAACAGCGAGCCGAAAATCGCCGGCGATATCTTGCCCCAGTCGAGCGCGGCGCTGTCGATCAATAGTTCGCGCATCTCACGGTCGAACGCGGCCAGCGGCAGGGCTTCCTGAAACAGGCGGCCGTTGATGTATTCAAACGCGGCCAGTTGTTCGTCGAGGTTTTTCAGGCGCTTGTCTTTGGGTGTATCGAGCACTTGGAACAGACCTGCCAGCCATTGCGCGAGATCTGAGCCGTCTTCCTTGCTGTTGCGTTCGATGTATTCGATGAACTGGTTTTTCTGGAAGATGCCGGTGTCGTCGGCGAACAGGCAGAACAACAGGCGCACGAGATAGACTTCGAGCACGTGGCCGGCATAGCCAACCGCAAGCAGACGGTCGTGCAGCTTGCCCATCAATTGCGCGGCCTTGATGTTGACCGG
>JAFECY010000269.1 GCA_018241865.1 Pseudomonadota bacterium
GATGAAGCGCGCTTGCATGTATAGGGGGCGACCGTTTGAGCTCTTGCCTGCCGCTTCCACCGCGATACCGCCGGCCGTCGCTTCCTCTTTGCGCACGCTGCCGTGGATGTTGGCTACCATCGCGCTTTTCATCTCGGTCAGTGCGGCGCTAGCCGATACGCCCGCAGGCAATTCGGCGCTGCCGATGGCGAAGGTGTGGCCATCGGTTTCGACTGCCTGCATCCGCATGTCCACCGTGACGGCGCTCAGCCGGATTGGCCGCGTCAGGCTGGCGGGTTTGGCCGGCAGCAGCGCCGTGTAGGGCGCGGGTGCGGCGCCGCGCACTTCGCGCCAATCGAAGGTCGGACTGCAAGCCGCCAGCAGAAATAGGCACAGCGTCGCCCATAGCAAAGAAGTGGGCGCACGCATCATTGCTCCCGCAGAGCGCGGCGGTACTGAATCGCTTCGGCCACGTGTGCGCTGCCTATCATTTCCTCGGCGGCGAGGTCGGCAATGGTGCGCGCGACTTTCAGTACGCGGTGATAGGCACGTGCCGACCAGTTCAGACGTGTCATCGCCGCACGCAGCAATTGTTCGCCGGCGGCGGCGGGCTGACAGAGCCGGTCGATCTCGGTGGTGCTCAAGGCGCTATTGGCTTTGCCCTGACGCTGCAGTTGACGCGCGTACGCACGTTCGACCCGCGCCGCAATGTGTGTCGATGGTTCGCCGTCGGCCTGCTTCAGCAACTCCTCCTGCGGCAACGCCGCCACTTGTATCTGCAAGTCGATGCGATCCAGCAGCGGCCCCGAGATGCGTCCTTGGTAGCGCGCCACACCGTCTGGCGTGCAGCGGCATTTGTTGGCGGCATGGCCGAGATAGCCGCAGGGGCAAGGATTCATCGCCGCCACCAACTGAAAGCGTGCCGGAAAATCTGCCTGGCGCGCGGCGCGGGAAATGGTGATCTGGCCGGATTCGAGCGGCTCGCGCAACACTTCCAGCACCTTGCGATCGAACTCCGGCAACTCATCGAGGAATAGCACGCCGCGATGCGCCAGCGAAATCTCGCCGGGGCGCGGCGAACCGCCGCCACCGACTAGCGCCACGCCGGACGCCGTATGATGTGGCGCGCGAAAGGGGCGCGCTTTCCAGCGGCTGGGGCAAAAGCCGGAAGTCAGTGATTGCACCGCGGCGGATTCCAGCGCTTCGTCGTCCGTCATCTGCGGCAAAATGCCGGGGAAACGCGCCGCCAACATGGATTTGCCGGTGCCGGGCGGGCCCATCATCAAGACGCTGTGGTTGCCGGCGGCCGCCACTTCCAGCGCGCGTTTGGCCTGGGTTTGACCTTTGACTTCGGCGAAATCGGGATAGTGCGGCCGTGCCGCCGGCGCGGCGGTTCTGTGACGTGCAAGCCGTGCATCACCATCGGATGCAGCGAAGTGTGCGCATACCTGCAGTAGTGAATCGGCCGGCAAGATGGCGGCATCGGCAACCAGCGCCGCTTCGTCGGCATTGGCGCGCGGCAGGATGAAAGCGCGATGACTTTGCATAGTATGACGCTGCATGGCGTAGGTCATCGCCAGCGCGCCGCGAATCGGTCGCAGCTCGCCCGATAGCGACAGCTCGCCGGCGAATTCGTAACGGTCGAGCTGATCGGCCGGCATTTGCCCGGAAGCGGCCAAGATGCCGAGCGCAATCGGCAAATCGAAGCGCCCGGATTCCTTGGGCAAGTCGGCCGGCGCGAGATTGACGGTGATGCGCCGTGCCGGAAATTCAAAGCGCGCATTTTGTAGTGCGGCGCGCACCCGATCCTTGGCTTCTTTCACCTCAGTTTCCGGCAAGCCGACGATTGTGAAGCTGGGCAAGCCGTTGGCGAGATGGACTTCGACCGTGACTTCCGGCGCCTGCATGCCGGTCCGCGCACGGCTTTTCAATACGGCCAGACTCATGGGTTGTCCTATTGATGGCGTGCGTTCTCTTGTGTTACTTCTTTTCTTCTTTTTGTCTTATTTCGCTTTGATCTGCGCTTCCAGTTCCGTCACACGGGCTTCCAGCGCTTCCAATTTGGCGCGGGTCTTGGCCAGCACCTGCGCTCGTATCTACAATTCTTACCGCGTCACCAGACCGAGTCGGGCGAACCCCTGTTGCAGCATGGCTTTGGCATTTTTTTCGACATCTTTGAAGGGTGAGGCATCCAAGGTTTGCTGTATGCGGCTTTGCAATTCATTGAAGAAGGGAGGCGTGTCCATGATTCACCTTTCGCTAAATAGGTAAGCACCATTTTGATGAGTTCATATTGGTGCGTTCAAAAACGGTGCATCAAAACTGGTGCACTTCAGAAAATTCACCAGTTCGGCGCACATAAACTGCGCTGAGAGCAAGCCAGCCACCTGAAAGTGGGGTGGCACGGCAAATGCTATTCCTTGTTCGTCTTAAATCGACGTATCGCTACTTGTGTTTATTTTCACATTTTTATCTCAACAGGGAAATGCCATGAAAAAAATGATTCTCTCCGCAGCCGTGCTGGCTGCTTTCGCCACCCCGGCATTTGCCCAGCAAGCTGCCGCGCCCGCATCGCCGCATACCTTCACCGGCAATGTGACCGTCGCCACCGACTACCGCTTCCGCGGCATTTCGCAAACCTTCAAGCAGCCGACTGTGCAAGGCGGTTTCGATTATTCGCACAGCAGCGGTTTCTACCTCGGCAACTGGAACTCGAATGTCAGCA